>JAHITL010000021.1 GCA_018817545.1 Patescibacteria group bacterium | reverse complement strand
TTTATCCTCCTCACCTCCTGCAGTCATATACAACCAGCCTGCATATAATATTAAACATACTGCAATAATTCCCAAAAACCCAAAAATCATTCTAATAATATTAGCAACTATAATTCGCGGATCTTCTTGCCCCAATCCAGTGGCTTCACCAATTTCATCCATGCCAACATCCAAAGCTAATACAAAATGAGCTAATGTCATTGCAATTACTAACAAACAAAGAAAAATTGATATTTTTTTTATTATTTTTAACATAGTATTAGGGATTAGGGATTAGGGATTCAGAATTCAGAATTAGAGATTCTAAGAATTAGTTTTTTAGCTTAAGAAATAATTTTTAATTTTTAATTTTATCACCGCAAAAGCGGGACAGGTAATTTTTAAATAATATCTTAATTTTTCACCGCAAAAGCGGGACAGGTAATTTTTAAACAAAATTTTACATTTAACTTTCAACTTTTAACTTTTAACTTTTATTGACAACTGCTCCCAGCATTCATTGCGCCGTTACAACAAGACGGACGTCCTACAACATTAACGCCAGCCGCGTCCACACCAGAACATGGAAAATAACAATTTTGATAAACATCTTTAACAGCAGAAGTAATTTTTGGAAAATAACTTTTATCTTCATTAAACTGGTCATGATTAAAAATAACAGTAGTTTTGCTAGTGCTTGCATTATCAGTTTTACTAATCCAATAATTTATAACTGGAGTGCCAACTAAATTAAAACTATCACTATTCAAACTATTTGACATCATTAATTTACTAAACTCAGCTTTTACTTCGGCGCTTAAACTTACGCCAAGAGCATTTATATTTGGCTCTATTTTAGTAATTACTGGAGGGGAAGTATCAACTGCATTACTAGTTTTAAATGACCATGCATAATTATCTACTGCAGATCCTTGAGCAATACCATCTCCATTACCATCTAAAGAATTATCAGCCATATCAACCACGCCATCATAAAGAGAAGTTAAAGACGTATCTGCTTTAACTACAACACTCAAATCTTTATTACCAGGCAAACAATAAACATCTAAACCACAAGAATTAGTTCCGCATTTATCTTCTGTAAGAAATTCAACTGTTTTATATTGATTAGATAAATAAAAATTACCAGCAACTAAACTACCACTAGTGCCTGAGGCAACAACTGTAATATTATTAAAACCGTCTTTAGTTGCGCCACTAGCTGATAATGGATTTACAGCTTCGTTAAAATTTACCTGAATAACAACATTCCTAGGTTCAGTCGCACTAGACATAGGAATAATGCTTTCAATTTTAGGAGGAGTTTCATCAATAATAGTACTTACCTCAAAAGTCCAATCATAAGGAAAAAGACTTGATAATGCGCCAAAAGCGGGCTCATTTCTAGTCGCCTTTTTTATGTCCTTTGACAAAGCAACAGTATACCAAAAATTTTCAGCAGCACTACCTAAATATTGAGTTGGTTTAAAAATAAAAGTTTTATTGTTTGCAGTACTACTAGCGATAACATTAACGACCATTGGGCCAGTTAAACCATCTTTAGTTTTATAAATTTTTACATTTTGAACATTTATTTTATTACCAGCTATAATAGAAGCTGGATTAATTGGCTCTTTAAAAGTAATACTAATACTAGTATTGCGTGGTACAGCTTTTTGATTACGCCCAGGATAATGAGTTTCAATAATTCCACTACCTAAAGCAGCTATTCCACCGCTAACACCTCCGCCTGATCCACCACCGACGCCAGTGCCCCCACTAGTTGCTCCTACTAGTTTATTTAAAATAAAAGAAACAATAGCAAAAGACGAAAGAATAATAATTAAACCAATCAAAGCATTTCTTAAAATCATTTTTGCTTTTTCAACTTTATCCTCTTCGCCATCACTTGTCATCCATAACCAACCAGCATACAAAACTAACCCAACAGCAATAATTCCCAAAAACCCAATAACAATTCTAATAATCTTGGCTACAATAATCCGCGGATCTTCTTGCCCCAACCCAGTTCCTACGCCATATTGTATGCCAGTGTCCAAAGCAAAAGCAAAATGAGCCAATGTCATTGCGACTACCAGCAAACAAATAAAAATTGATATTTTTTTAATTATTTTTAACATAATATTAGGGATTCAGAATTCAGAATTAGAGATTCTAAGAATTAGTTTTTTAGCTTAAAAAATAATTTTTAATTTTGTAATTTTATAATTTTTAAATAATATCTTAATTTTTAATTTTTAAATAAACTTTTAAATTCTGAATTAATTAAAAATTAAAACATTAAAAATTATTTATAAAATTTAAAATTTAAAAATTTAACTTTCAACTTTTAACTTTTAACTTTTAACTTTCTCTATTGCATAATCCGTATTATTATAACATAATTATTTTATAAACTACAATACAAATAAATGACTATTAATCTAATAATAAATAAATTCAAAGAAAATAATCCTAATGAAGATACTTCGCTTCTAGAGTTAGCTTATGAATTCGCTCAAAAAGCTCATAGCAATCAACTTAGGAAAAGTGGCGAACAATATATTCAACATTGTTTGCACACTGCTTTTGTTTTAGCGCAAATGAAAACCGACATTAATACAATTATCGCGGGACTACTTCACGACGTGCCTGAAGACACAAAATATACGCTAGAAGAAATTGCAAAAAATTTTGGAGAAGAAGTAGCTAATCTAGTAGAAGGCGTAACAAAATTAAGTAAAATAAAATATCGAGGAATAGAAAGATACCGCGAAAGTTTACGCAAAATGTTTTTAGCTATGGCACGCGATTTACGAGTTATTTTAATTAAATTTGCCGACCGCTTGCATAATTTACGTACACTGGATTCTCTACCGCCTGAAAAACAAATACGCATTGCAAAAGAAACTATGGAAATTTATGCGCCTATCGCAGGGCTTTTAGGAATCTGGCGACTCAAATGGCAAATGGAAGATATTTGTTTTAAATATTTACAACCAGAAGAATATAAAAATTTAGAATATAAATATGAAGTAGAGAAAAAAATTGAAAATAATCAATATATTCAACAAATAAAAAATATTTTAGGGAATAAACTTAAAAAGGAAAAAATGGATTTTCAAATTACCAGCCGATTTAAACATCTTTTTAGTATTTACAGAAAAATGCAACAAAAAAATTATCAATTCGATGAAATCTATGACGTTTTTGCTCTACGCGTTGTTGTCCCGACTGTTGCTGATTGTTATAAAGTTTTAGGAATTATTCATTCGCTATGGAAACCAAAAACCAACCGTTTTAAAGACTATATTGCTGTTCCAAAACCCAATGGATATCGTAGTTTACAAACTACTGTTTTCGGACTAGACGGAAAAACAACAGAATTTCAAATTAGAACACAAGAAATGGATGAAGAAGCAAAATACGGAATTGCCTCTCATTGGAATTATAAAACAAAAAATAATAATGAAGAAAATTTAAAAAAACAACCAAGATGGATTAAAGAAATATTAAAAATTCAACATGAGACTGAAGATACTCATGATTTTATTAAACAAATTAAATTTGACATATTCCGTGATCGCATTTTCGTCTTTTCCCCAAAAGGAGATGCATTTGACTTGCCAGAAGGAGCCACTCCAATAGACTTTGCTTACGCTGTTCATTCTGATATTGGCAATCAAGCAACAGGTGTTAGAATCAACGATAAAATTGCTCCGCTAAGTCAAGTATTAAAAAATGGAGATTTAGTAGAGATAATTATTGAAAAAAAACGTAAAAACCCAAGTCGCGACTGGTTAAAATTTGTCAAAACAGGCAAAGCAAGAAACAGAATAAAACAAACTTTAAAAGGGACACTATTAGATAATTTTAAAAAATATATACCAGGAATGCAATAATTCAATTAACAATTAGCAATTACGAATTACAAATTAAACCAATAAACTTAATAAAAAAGACTTAATCTCTTGATAAAGAATTAAGTCTTTTTTTATTGTAATTCCCATTAATGCTTATTCATAATTCGTAATTCCTGATTCCTAATTCCTAATCCGTAATTCGTAATTCATAATTGCTAATTGTTAATTGTCTCACTTCTACCATCTCTTTTTAGGCTCTTCTTTTAATTTTCCAATCTTCTTTAAATATTCTCTTTCAGAATGCAATTTTTTACCAACCAAAGCGCGTTTTTTCTGCTTAGCCTTATTAATTTTTGGCTGGGTATGTTGCGACTGGCGAGCTTCTTTTAGATCGCCGCTTTGCTGAAGTCTTTTGTTAAATCTACGCAAAAAACTCTCAAAACTTTCTCCTTTTTTTCTCTTAAATTCCACCATAAATCCCACCTACCTTTCTAGAAATTTTATAATTATTTTATAATTATCTAATAAAAATCCTTTTCCAACAACTTTTAACTTTTTACTTTTTTAACGGATCATGTCCACTGGCAACTTCTTCTCCATCCTTAAATCCAT
>JAHITL010000125.1 GCA_018817545.1 Patescibacteria group bacterium | reverse complement strand
GCTTTTCCACTGAAACCTCCTTGATGAGACCCATTCCATGACTCAATTGAAAAGAAAAAAGCATTTTTTGTTTGATTTTTTATAATAAGAACTCCTGCATAGTCTTGCTCCGAACCATCTAATACCCATTTACCTTCCCAATCCCCACCAGATAGTTGTTCGACAAGATTATCATTTTTTTTTAATATTTTTTCTTTTAATTCTATGCTATTTTTAATAATTTCATCTTCCTTTTCCTTAAAAACATCACTATTCATATCAATCTCTTTTTTTTCTTCGTCTATCCACATTATTAGTTTATTTTCGTTAAAATAATATCTTATTTCAAATATATTTGATTTTTTTATATCAAAAAATTCATCATAAATAGGCACATTATATTCGCATCTTTGATTTAAAACAAATATTAATTTTTCATTTTTATAATAATATTCATTTACTGTTTTTCCGGATTCCCCTAAATAAGTTGCCACAATTTTTTTTAAATTTTCATTTTCAAAATAATAAACAGCCGTTCCTCCTTCAGTTGACTCTTCGGGTATATCTTTTTCAACTATTTTATATGTATTGATTTTATTGTTTATTTCTAGAAAATCATTTTTAATGGCAAATACAATTTCTTGTTTATTTTCAATATTTATCTTTTGAGTAATCTTATCGTCTACTTTAATAATATTTTTTAAAATTCCTGATGGTAATTGGATAAGTCCCTCAGCAAAAGAACTGGCAATAATTATTAATCCTACAAACCAAATTCCAAAAATAAACAAAATTATTTTAGTCTGATTTTGTATTACCCATTTCACTGCTTCTCTGTCTTGATTTCCAATTTTAATTTGTGCAGAAATAAATCCTTTTACAAATAACGGAACAATCGAAATTACCATAAATACAAACAAAACCATCATAATAATAAAAAAACATACCTCTACTTTATGTAAATCTTTTACAATTCCTAAATTTTCAATAATACTATAAATAATACTTAATAATATTTCAAATCCCAATGAGGACAAAAATATTATTGCCCACAATTTTGTATTTTGTAATAATTCTAAATTAAATTTCATAGTTTTTTATTTTTTATTATCAGAGTTGAGAATTAATTGTTCATTCTCTAAAATTTGTTTTATTCTTGAATCATTTCGAGGATCTATCCAAGTATCATTTTTGTTAGAATTAAATGATATATCATGAGCTTTGGATAAATCTGAAGAAATATCAAAGCGATTCTCATCTCTGTCTCCACTCACGTAAAAGCGGATAAATGGAATATCTTTATATACTGCCTCTGATATTAAATCTTGAAATATTCCCTTATAGATACGTTCTCCTTTTACCATCACAACAAAAGGAACTAAAGTGTTATTTGTAAATCTTAACTTACTTGCTATTTTCTTCTCTGCTTCCTCGGTTAAAATAAAATTATGTTCTTCCCAGTCATACGAAACAATATCATCTATAGTAAAAAGAGGTAGAGGATCTAATTTTAATTCTGAAAGATGTTGGGGCAGTTTTGCCCTGTCAATATTTGCATCAACATTTGTATTAGCCAAAAGATAGATGGCAAGTTCGTAATTATTTTTCTCTTCAATATACACAACGCTACAATTAAATCCATATTCTCCCCCAAGAGAATTGGCAATCGCCCAAATGTATCGAGGATTATTTGGATCTAGCTCCACATCTATCCGAGTTGAAACATTAACAACCTCACCATCAATTTCTCTTTGTACATCTTCTCGAGATTGAAGACTCTTTCGTGAAGTTATGTCAGCGAATGCTTTCTGGAGCTTTAAAGCAGATTCGCCTGCTGTAATAATAGAAAGTTCTAATTTCCCTTCCCTATTTGTTATATCTCCAATATGAATCTCATTAGTGTTACTAGAATCATTCTCATCTTCATCTATATAGACTTCAATTTTTCCCAAGAAAGGTTTTTCTGTAATTTTCCACCCATCTTCTAAAAATTTATTTTTAAATTTATTACTAACTGATATTCGTATAATTAAACCTCTTTTATCTTGTATTT
>JAHITL010000124.1 GCA_018817545.1 Patescibacteria group bacterium | reverse complement strand
GAAGATTATAAAAAAATAGCTAAATATGGTTATGTCATTACTATGGGAGAAAAAAAAGAAAAATTAGCGGAAAACATTACTGCTATTCCATGGTTTCTTTTTTAATTCAAAATAACTTAGTGTTTAAAATGATGTGGATTTTTCCTTTAGTTAAAAATTTTTGATAAAGTAAATTTAAGTGTAATTGTAAAAAATCTCACAATCAAACTTTAATATTTAATTTTAGAAATTTATTTTATGTGTTTAGCTTTTCCTGGAAAAATTATTTCTATTAAAAAAAATTCAGCGATGGTTGATTTTGATGGTATTAAAAAAGAAATTAATATTTCATTAACACCAGAAGTAAAAAAAAATGATTATGTTGTAGTGCATACTGGTTTTGCTATTCAAAAAATGGGAAAACAAGAAGCAAAAGAAGCGCTGAAGATAGCTTTTTAGATTTTTTACAAGGCATAAGTTATGAAAACTATAATAGAAAAGATTAATAAAATTAAGGCATAAGTTATGAAAAATATTATAGAAAAGATTAATAAAATTGCTGAGAAAATAAAAAAAGATGTTTATATTATGGAAGTTTGCGGTACGCACACTGAGGCTGTTGCAAGATATGGCTTAAGAGAATTGATGCCAAAAAATGTAAAATTAACAACAGGACCAGGTTGTCCTGTTTGTGTTACTAGTCAAGAAGATATCGATGCAATTGTAAATTTAGCTCTTTCAGGTATTCCTGTTGCAACTTACGGAGATATGATGCGTGTGCCAGGATATTATGGCAGTTTAGATCAAGCAAGAGAAAAAGGAGCATTAATTTTTGCTGTTTATTCAATAGATGAGGCTTTAACAATTCAAAAAAAATATCCTAATTTAGTTTTTTTTGGTTTAGGTTTTGAAACTACAGCGCCAATGACAGCTTATGCGATTAAAAAAGGATTAACTGTTTATTCTACTCACAAATTATTTTTACCAGCGATGCAAGCGCTTCTTAAAATTGGAGAATTAAAAATTGACGGATTTCTTTGTCCAGGGCATGTTTCTACTATTATTGGAATAGAGCCATATAAATCAATGAAAGTTTCACAAGTAATTTCTGGTTTTACTGCTGAAGATATTTTAGTTTCGGTGTATATGTTATTAAAACAAATTTTTGATAATAAAAAAATTGTAGAAAATGAATATTTGCGATCAGTAAAAAAAGAAGGAAATCCAAAAGCATATCAAGAAATTTTTGATGTTTTTGATATTGCTAATGGAAATTGGAGAGGGTTTGGAATTATTCCGCAATCAGGATTAGAAATAAAAAATAAGTATAAAAAATTTAACGCAAAAATAAAATATAAAAAGATTTTAGATCAAGTAGATTTTTCTTTTTCACGAAAATTAACAAGTTGTAAATGCGGAGAAATAATACGTGGACTTAAAAGTCCTCAAGAATGTTCTTTGTTTAAAAAAGTTTGCACATCAGAAAATCCGATTGGTCCTTGTATGGTTTCTAGCGAAGGGGCATGTAATGTTTTTTTTCGATATATGAAATAATAGCTGACTAATCTTTATTTTTTGTTCATTAAATTGATTTCTAAAATTTCTAAATTATAAATTATAATTTCTAATAAAATTTCTAAGCCAAAATGCTAAGAAAATTAGACATTTGACATTATAATTTTTTTTAATAATTTAGAAATTTTTTTAGTGTAAATATTATCAGAGTGTATTACTTTTATATGAACCTTTCGGCTTAATTAAAATACTACAATGAAAAAAGTTGATAATTTAACAATAACTTTAGATCACGGATCAGGTGGTTATGCATCTTGGGAGTTATTAAAAGAAATTCGGCAAATTTTAAAATTTAAAGGCAAGTGGCAAAATACAGAAGACGATGCCGCTGTTTTTGATTTGGGAACGGAGAAATTAGTTTTTACAACAGATGCTTTTATTATAGATCCGATTTTTTTTCAAGGTGGTGACATTGGCAAAATTGCTATTTGTGGAACAATTAATGATTTATCTGTAATGGGGGCAAAACCATTAGGAATTTCTTTAAGCATTGTTATTGAGGAGGGATTTTCGCGAATAGATTTAATGAAAATAATTTCTTCAATAAATAAAATTTCTTTTCAATCAGGCGTGCCGATTGTAACTGGAGATACAAAAGTTTTAGAAAAGGGGAAAATAGATAAAATTGAAATTACAACAGCTGGCACTGGTTTGGCAAAAAGAATAATTCAAAATAATGGCGCTATGATAGGTGATTCTATTATTGCTTCTGGCGATTTAGGCGAGCATACTGTTGCCGTTCTTTCAAAAAGATTTAATTATCAAACAAATATTAAAAGCGATTCTAAACCATTAAATCAAGAGTTGGAATTAGTTGGTAAATATTTGAATGCTTGCAAAGATCCAACCCGTGGAGGGTTATCAGCTAATATTGTGGAAATAGCAAAAAAATCAAAAGTAAAAATAATTTTAGATGAGAAATTATTGCCTTATAAAAAAGAAACAATCGCATTATCCGAGCTTTTAGGAATTGATTTTTTTTCTTTTGCTTCAGAAGGCAGGTTTATCTCTTCAGTTTCATCAAAAAATGTTAATAAAGTTTTAAAGATTTTAAAAAAATTTAATCAAGAAGCAAAAATAATTGGCAGAGCTGAAAAAGGAGAAGGAGTTTTTTTAAAAACAAGATTAGGTAGCTTTCGGCCAATTGAAATGCCAAGAGGAAAATTAATTCCGAGGATCTGTTGACAAGAATATTTTATTTTATTCTGTTCCCGATTATTTATTTGATAGACACCAAACAATTTGCCCAAAGCTTATTCCTGCGTCACCTCGTGGGATTTTTTTATTTAAATAAATATCTTGGGATTCCATATAAGCAGCAATAATTTTATTATTAGCAAGACCACCTGCAAGGAATATTTTAGGTTTATGATTTATAATTTTAGATTTAAAAATAATTTTATAAAGTCCTTGCGCAATATAAAGCTGGGCGGTTGCGGCGAGTTGTTTTTTGTCACGATGTAAATTTTTTATTAAATATTCAAAAAGAGGGGTAGTTTCTAAAATAACTTTTGATTTTTGATTTTTGATTTTTGACTTTATTCTGTATGGTATTGTTGAATTTTTTTCTAATAATTTAATTGGTTCATGTTTATACTTTCTTTCATTTTGGCAAAACCCTAATAATATAGAAACTGCATCTAAAATTCTTCCTGCGCTTGAAGTTTCAAGACAATTAAAATTTTGTTGTAATTGATTATATAATAATTCAAACTGATTGTGAATATAATATTTTTTAACAAAAGAAAAAATAAAATCTTTTTTTTCTTCATCTTTTGATTTTATAGACTTTTGATTTTTGACTAAATTAATTTTTGCCAGAATGGCGATTAACATTCTCGCAGGTTCTTTAATTGCTAAATCTCCTCCAATCATAATCTGATTTTCCAAATGTCCAATTCTTTTTATTTTAAATTCAGATTTTTCTTTTTTAAATTCAAAAATTTCTCCTCCCCAAATTTTTTCATCTAACCCATATCCAGTTCCGTCGCAAGCAATGCCTAAAAATAAATCAGGAATTATAAATTTAGAATTGCAAACAATTTTATCGCCTAATGCTGAAAAAATATGGGCAATATGGTGCTGAACTTGAATATGTTTTGCTTTAAATTTTTGACTTAATTCTTTGCCTAAAATTGTTGTTTTATATAAAGGATGCAAATCAGTTAAAATAATATCTGGTTTTATTTTATTTTTTTTTAAAAAAGTTAAAATAGACTTTTGAAAATTTTTATAATTTTTTTCATCTAAAAGATCGCCAAAATCTTTTGAAAAGAAAATTTTTCCAAAAAAATAAATAGAAAAATTACCAGCTGATTCTGATCCTAATGCGAGAATATTTTTTTTATTTTTTATTGGATAATTAAATAAGGACATAGAGGGATTAGTTGAAAGTTAAAAGTTGAAAGTTAAGAAAATTTTTAATTTTATAATTTTTAATTTTTAAATAATATTCTAATATTTTAATTTTTAATATAAATTTTTAAAAATAAATAAATAAATAAATAATATTTGGATATTAAAAATTAAAATATTATTTAAAAATTAAAAATTAAAAATTATTTCTTAAAATTTGATCCCGCTATTCATTAATAAAATATTTTTTGAAAGCGGGACTACCCCGCAAATGCGGGGTATTTGGCGACAAACTCTAAATATAGTATACTCTAACTATGAAACCAAAGCTAAAAAAAATTGCTATTGTAAGTTTAACTTCTTGTGAAGGATGTCAATTTACGCTATTTGATTTGGGAGAAAAATTTTTAGATTTAATGAGTAATGTAGAGATGATTGACTTTCGATTGTTTGAAGATGAAAAAGATAAAGGCGGAAAATTGGATATTGGGATAGTAGAAGGAAGCCCAATGACTAAGGATAATATAAAAACTTTGTTAAAATTACGTAAGCGCAGTAAGTTTTTAATTGTTTTGGGAAATTGCGCAGCAATGGGAGGCGTCCCTGAAATAAAAAACTATCAACAAGGAAAAGCAACTATTAAACAAGTATATAAACATGTTCAAGAAATTTTTAATCCTGAGATAAAAGAAGTTAATAATTTTGTAAAAGTAGATTTTGTTTTTCCAGGTTGCCCGATATCAGGAGATGAATTTTTAAAATATTTTCCAGAGTTTTTGGCAGGCAATATTCCAATTATTCAAGATCAGTCAGTATGTATAGAATGTCGCAAGAAAGGAAATAAATGTTTGTTATTAGAAAATAAACCATGTTTTGGACCGATAATTTTAGGCGGCTGTGATGCAGTATGTCCAACTTCTCGTATGGGTTGCCAGGGATGCAGAGGATTAAGAAAAAGTGGAAACATAAAAACCATTCGTTGTATGCTTAAAAAAATAATGACTGATCAAGAGTTTGAAAATACAACAGAAATTTATGGATTAAGAGATGATGTCTCTAAAGAAAAATTTTAATCCAAAGTGTTGCATCTATTAT
>JAHITL010000123.1 GCA_018817545.1 Patescibacteria group bacterium | reverse complement strand
CGCCACAGAAAAACGAACGCACCACGACGGGATAAAAAATGTAAAGGTTTTTTCTTTGCTAATATTAGCCAATAAAATTTTTCCCAAAAATATCTAAAAATAAATTTTTTATTTATCAGATAATTCTATTTTTTCTTTTTCCTTATTTATTCTAGCTTTTAGTTCAAAAACAATGGCTTTTAAAAATGCTGGATCTTTTATTATTCCATTTTCATGTTTTTCTTTCAGCCAGCCAATTAACTGATGAGTAGCGCATTCTTTTATTTCATTATACATTTTTAAATACGAATCAAGAGTAATGTGAAGACCTAATAATTCTCCATGCTCCTTAGATTTTTCAAACTTCTCAAAATACTCAATACCCCCTTCTTTAAATTTATCGTTTTTATCTCGTTTATTTTCAACAAGATTCTTTTGTCTATGATCTGGAAACTTAGGATATAATATATTTCCCATAATTTTATTAATTAATGAGTCTGTTGCCAAATACGGTATTCGTAAACAGACTCTTGATAAAAGAAAACTCAGTATTTAAAATTTAATAAGGAAATGGATTCCCGCTTTTTGGGCTCTGCGGGAATGACAAAAAAAATTCAAATTAGATTTTTCCTAAATCCAAATAATCATCAATTTTTATTTCTTGAATAAACTCCTGCATATGACTTACTATAATCATTGCTCCTTCATATTCATTAATCGCTTGAGCAATTATTGGCAAATGACGAAAATTGATATGATTAGTTGGTTCATCTAAAATTAAAAGTCCTGGTTGCATTAACACCAAGCGAGCAAAAGACAATAAACCTTTTTGTCCTTCAGATAATTCAGCAACCTTATGTCCCATTAAATCTCCACTAATTAAAAACCCTGCCGCGATTGAACGCATAACTTGCGTATCAGTGCCTTCCAAAAGAGCGCTTGAAAGCGAATCAAATACAGTTTGACTATAATCAAGATTAGAAAAATCTTGGCTATAATAACCAATCCGCACATTATCTAAAATTTTAACATATTCATTTTTATTAGAAACAAGTGAGCGCAAAAGAGTACTTTTCCCAACTCCATTTGGACCTGTTATTAAAAGATGCGTTTGTTTGCGTATAATTTTTTCTACTTCCTTAATTACTGACTCATGATTATATATAATTTTTACAGCGCTAATTTTAACAATCTCACCAACAATATCTTGACAAGGAATAGTAAATTCTCTAATAGTTTTATCTTCTCGTCTTACATCAACCATATCTTCTTCTAAGTCTGCTGTTTCATCTTTTAATTTTTTAGCAAGTTTACGCATTTTTCCACCTTTATTCGCAAAAAAATTCACTTTCTCCTTGCGATCTTTAATTTGTTTTTCCAATTGAGCATTTTTTCGTTGCTCACGTTCTACTCGCTTACTAATTTCTTCAACTACTGAATAATAATCACCAACATAAGCCTCAATTTTATGAGTAAAAACATCAAGATAAATAACTCCTTCTGTAAAACAATTTAAAAATCCAGCATCATGAGAAATTACAATCACTGTTTTATTGTACATAATTAAAAATTCAATCAAGTGATCAATTCCTGCTGAATCAAGATTATTAGTAGGTTCATCCAACAAAAGAATGTCCGGATTTTGGATTAATGCAAAAGCTAATAATAATCTAGCTTGCTGTCCGCCAGAAAGATTTCCAACAAGTTTATCAACAGGAACTGCTAAATTAACAGCATCTAAAACCTTGCTAATTTTACTAGCTAAATTAGTCGGCACTATTTCAAAAGCTTTTGCAAAATATTTTTCAACTGACAAATCAAGATATTCACGCGCCATAGTTTGTCTGGCAGTACCAATCGTAGCGCCATTAGTAATAGAAATTTTACCGGAAAGAGGTTTTAATTCACCCATAATTAAAGCAAACAAAGAACTTTTTCCAGCTCCATTCTGCCCCATCAAAGTTACTTTCGCATTTTTTCGCACACTAAAACTCGCCTCATCTAAAATAGGCTTATTATGCATATATTCAAAATCCACTTCATCAAATCGTAAAATTACTTCTTCTGCCATAAAAAAATTTAAAAAAAATGTAAATGTAAAGGGTTCAACAAAAAAAGCTTAACAGAATTAAT
>JAHITL010000122.1 GCA_018817545.1 Patescibacteria group bacterium | reverse complement strand
AGAAACAGCTGTGTCTGAAGCCAAAGCTACAGTTAAGCCAGTTCCTGAACCAGCAGTTCCACCTGCGCCTGATGTAGTATCAGACAAAGTAGTATCATTAGCAGCAATTGCAATACCACCAGCAACAATAGCTGCAGCAGAAATTACAACATTGCTAAAATCAAAACGGTTAGAAACGAAAGCAGCCTCATCAGCAAACTTTCGGTTATTAGTACCATCAAAGTAATAAACATCCGCACTAGTAGCAGATTTTACTAAAGAACCAGCAGGGTAAACACCAGCAGTTAAAGCTGTGCCTACTTTGTAATTAGTAAAATAACCATCTGGAACATCAATTACTTTTTTTGCCCAATCTTTACCGTAAAGAGCAATAGCATTTGCTTCGCTTACGATTGATCTTAATACTCCACCTGGTTCTACAGCGTAAACAGTTGGATTAGTAGTAATTTTAACTAACTTAGTTCCAGGTCTAACTGTAACATTAGCGCCTAAAGGATAACTCTCTAATTCACTTTGTGAAACAGTTACAACTTTGCTCCAATCACTGTACCATGAAAAATATGTACTTTGGTTAGGAAATACATATCTCTTGCCATCAGTGCCTAAAGAATAAACAGATGATAATCCGTTCATCTTAATCAAATCACCAGCCTTTGCAGCTGCGCCAACTTGAAAAGGAACTGTTAACATACTCATAGAAATAACTGTAATTGACATTACAGTTACAGCTAACATTTTTCTTAATCTTTTCATAGAAATTTTTTTCTCTTTCTGCAGATAAATAATCAACAGAAAGAGTCCTTTTTTTTCCTTAACTAGCTAGTTAGTTATCATCAATTTTTCCCTCCTCTTAGATAAAGAGGATTAAGAAGATTTTTCCATATAGAATCAGCAGGAATCCCGCTTCCCCACGCTTATAAACATAAGCGTTGGGGATAAATCATGAGGTAATTCATCCTCCCGCCTTCATACATTTACATGCATAAGCGCGGGGCTTGGCTTGTTGATCTACTGAAAAATATTGATTACTAACAAACTAAACAAATTAAAGGATTATTAAATTAATAAGAAGATAAACGTCTCAGACCATGAGACCGACCTTTATAGTTTATCTAATCTGCGGCCCTACTTAAAATAGGATTAACGCAGATTTATTAGCCTTGAAATATTCAAAGCTAATAAATCAACGCTAAGATTAATTTTCAATTTCTAATTTTTAAAAGTTTTTTCATTCCGGGAATTTTTATCAAAAAAGAATAAATTTTATTTACTATTTTTAAACCTATATTATTATACAAATTATTTAATGCTAATGGGTTCAAACTTGCTATGTCTTTAACAAATAAAATAGGCAATTCTTCTTTAGAACAAACTGCAAGAAAAAATACTGGTTCAGCCTGATTAGTTATAACAATTTCTGCTTCTTTACTATCATTAATTTTCAAATAGCTAGCAATTCCATTATATTGATCAATAATTTTATAATGTTGAAAATACTTTTTTAAAACATTTTCAAACTCTTCTTTAGTAAACTCTTGAAAGTGAAAAGAATTTTTATTTTTACTTACTGCCTTGTTAGGCGTAGAAATAAGAACCATTCCTTCATCTTTTATTATTCTAGCAAGTTCTTGCAAAAATCCATCTACATCAGACAAGTGTTCAATTGTTTCCATAGAAACAACCAAATCAACAGAATTTTTCTCTAAAGCGATCTTAGTCGCATCTCCTATTTTATATTCAATATTATTATGTTGAAAATTTTTCTTAGCATCATCAATGGCTGATTCACTGGCATCCATCGCAATAACTTTCGTTGCTCCTGCTTCAGCTAACATTTTAGAGCCATAACCAGAGCCACAAGCCATATCCAAAACAATTTTTCCCTGAACTAATTTGCTGGCAAACTGATAACGAATCAAATGCTCGTTATAAATAATATTACCTTGTTTTTCTTCATCTATTACCAATCTTTCATCAAAAGTATGAGCCATATTTTTCGCATTTTTCTTAATTTGTATTTTTTATTTGTATTTCTTATTTCTCTTATTTTTCTTACTTTTAATTCTTATTTTTCTTATTTTTAATTTTAATAAGGAAATGGATTCCCGCTTTCCGGGCTCTGCGGGAATGACAAAAGAAGGGGTTTTGCGGGAATGACAAAAAAATATGGTTTATTTTTTGCTTTCTTGATTTCTTGTTTTCTTGCTTTATCTTATTTTTCTTATTTCTCTTACTTTTCTTACTTTTAATTCTTATTTTTCTTACTTTTAATTCTTACTTTTCTTACTTTTCTTATTTTTCTTACTTTTCTTATTTTTATATCTTATTTTTCAGTAGTTGATGCTGACTCGCTAACGTTTTTAGTCTTATCAACAACATTAGTTTCTGTTTGATTAATTACAGTATTAACTTCATTCAATTTGTCAATAGATTTACTATAATTTTTCTCATCAAATAATTTTTCTGCCTGTTCTAAAATTTCACTAACAGCTTGATTATTATTTTTTTCTGAATCATTAGGATTAGCAACTATTATCTGTGGTGTATGAACAACGGGTTTACTATTTTTAACTGGCTCAGATATTTCTATTCGTTGATTATCTTTACCTAAATTTGCGCTAAAAAATTGTTGATCTTTGTTAGGCTTATTGCTACTAGCAATATTAACAATATTAATTTTACTTATTCTAATTTTAGCTTGATTAATTTCTTTTTTAAAATTAGAGGTTAATTCTTTAACTTTTTTATTTTTCTCTTGTTCTACTATTTTCTCTACAACAGGTTTTTCTAATAGCTGATTAATTTCTTCAGCTCTGTTAACAGCAAATTCCAAATTTAATTTAGTCTTTTCCTTTTCATCAAAAGTTATAGCGAACTGAGCTTTTTCATTAATAATTTTTGCTATATAAAGAGAGTCGCCAGGCCTTGTATTGTTGCTAGCATAAACACCAACTAATCCGCAACTCATTAAAAAAACTATTACAGAATAACCAATCAAAGCAGGTTTAGCTATTCCCAACCGAGACCATTGTGGCAATAAATCTCCAAAAAATATTTTCCAACTAAATGATTTTTCTTGTTCTAACTCTTCAGCTGTTTGTCCATTAGAAATTTGACTAAGCAAAATTTCCCGACAACGAATTTTCCATTCATTATCAGGCTGAATACTTTTTAAATTATTTAATTTTTCAAATAATTTCTTGCTATCCATATTTTTAAAACTAGGTTCTATTACAAATTTTCAAAATAATTTTTAAATAACTTCCACATTTTATCAACTATTAGATGTTTTGCTTTCTTGTTTTCTTGCTTTTTTGCTTTTTTGTTTTCTTATTTTTCTTATTTTAATTCTTATTATTTTTTTTTAATAAAAACTCAGTATTAAAATTTAATAATGAAATGGATTCCCGCTTTCCGGGCTCTGCGGGAATGACAAAAGGAAAATCTTGCTTTCTTGTTTTCTCGCTTTTTTGATTTTTTGATTTTTTGCTTTCTTGATTTTTTGCTTTCTCGCTTTTTTGATTTTTTGATTTCTTGCTTTATTGATTTTGCCCAATCAAGTCTTTTAATGCCTTTACTGCCCGATGAATTAATACTCTTATATTTCCGTTTGACTTTTCTAAAATTTTTGCTATTTCCTTGATAGATAATTCATTAATAAAATGCAAAACAATTATTTCACGATATTCATCTTTAAGTTCTGGCAATCTTGTCTCAATAACAGTTAGATCAAAAATAATTTCACTTTGCTTAATAAGATTTTGCTTCTCGTCAATCAAATTT
>JAHITL010000121.1 GCA_018817545.1 Patescibacteria group bacterium | reverse complement strand
TTAGTTATATCTTGACGAATAATTTTTTTAAAAATTTCTCGTTTTATTCCAGAAGTATTATTATAATCAGGCGAATCAGCTAAACGATATAAAAATTTTTTAGCTTTAGTTGCAAATTGGCAAAATTCTTTATGAAAAAAAAATTTACCAAATTTAGCGATACAATTAAATAAAAATCTTTTTGAACCATAACTAGGTCTTGATAAAGCTGGTCCGCTTAAAATTAATTTACTAATTAATTTTGGATTATTAATAGCTAAATAAGCAGCAACTTGACCACCAAAAGAATGTCCCAAAAGAATTGGTTCAATTAAATTTAATTCTTTAATTTTTTTACTAACAAAATTAGCATAATCCTCTATTCCCCAAATTTTATTAGGGCAAGGCTCATTGCCAAAACAAGGCAATTCTAAACAAATTACTTGATAATCTTTTTGCGCGATATTAATAAAATCTTGCCATGTTTTTTTTGTTCCATCCCAGCCAGGCAGGATTAATAATTGTTTAACCATAATGATGTAAAAAATCAAAATAACAAATAATTATTTTTTGATATTTGGATTTTGACATTGATTTGTCATTGGAAATTTGTAATTTGTCATTATCTTATTTGGTTTACCCGGTAAATATTTTCTAAGAACTTTAGGCACGACAATGCTTCCATCTTCTTGTTGATAATTTTCTAAAATTGCGATTAATGTTCTTGGAGACGCTAAAGCGGTGTTATTTAACATATAAACATATTTTTTTTCTCCATTTTTATTTTTATATTTAACATTCAATCTTCTTGATTGCCAATCTAAAAAATTTGAAGCAGATCCTGTTTCACCATAACCATTGCGACTTGGTATCCATGCTTCAATATCAAACATTTTGTATTTGCCAGCGCTCATATCTCCTGTACAAATTTGAATTTGTCTATAAGGCAATCCCAAATCTTCGTGTAATTCTTTTGATAAACTTATTATTTCTTGATGTAATTTATCAGATTCTTCTTTGTTGTCGCGACAAATAACAACTTGTTCAACTTTCATAAATTCATGCACGCGATAAATGCCCTTTGTATCTTTGCCATAACTACCAATTTCTGATCGATAACATTGAGAAAAACCCGCAAATTTAATCGGTAAATTTTTTTCATCCAAAATTTCATCGGAATAATAAGCAAGAAGGGATGGTTCTGCTGTGCCAATTAAAAATTTATCTTCTTTTTTCGTTGATCCATCAGCTAATTTATCATCATTTGCGATTTTATAAATTTCATCAACATCGGAATTATATTTTTCGCCAGCAAAATAACCGCTACCAAATAAAGCAAAATTTTTAACCAAAGTTGGCGGAATTACTGGAGTAAAACCATTTTTAATTAATTTTTCCAAAGCATACATCATAAAACCCATCACCAACAGCACGGCTTCATTTTTTAAATAATATCCTCGATAACCACCTGTCTTAGTTCCACGTTCAAAATCAATTAAATCTAATTCTTTGGCTAGTTCAATATAACTTTTAGGCTTAAAATCAAATTTAGTTGGCTCGCCCCATTTGTAAACTTCCACATTTTCTTTTTCGCTTTTACCAATAGGAGTATCTACTGATGGAATATTAGGCACTTTTACTGCTAATTCCAAATAATCTTTTTCAACTGTAATTAAATTATTTTCTAATTCAGAAATTTGTTCTTTTAATTGCTTACCGTAAATAATTTGCTCATCAGTTGGTCTATTATTCTTAGATTGACTTGCTAATTCATTTCGTTTAGTTCTTAAATCATTAATTTGCAAAATTAATCCCCTTTTAGCATCATCCAAAAATAACAATTTGTCTAAATCAATTTTTAGATTTTTATTTTTAGCAGCTAATTCAATTTCTTTTTTATTTTCTCTAATAAATTTTATATCTAACATAAAAAAAAGTTAAAAGTTTATAAAGTCAAAAGTTTATAAAGTCAAAGACAAGACAATTTTGATGTTTTGTAAATATTAGGTTTAAACGATTTTAATTTGATTATTTTTATTCCACTTAATCTATATTGTTGCAATTTTTCTACTAAATTGTCAATAAAATACTTTTGATCATATCCTAAACAAATAACATCTGGTTGATATTTTTTTATTACCTGATATTTATTTTTTAAATTACCCAAAATTACCTTATCAGCTAAACCACTATTTTTTACTATTTTCAAACGGTCATTTTCGTTATTTTGTGGTTTTGCTTTTTTAATTTTTTCTACTGTTTGATCGCGAGCAATAACAACAATCAAATAATCCCCTTTTTGTTTTGCTTGATTTAAAAAATTTTTATGGCCTAGATGAAAAATATCAAAAGTACCAAAAACCATTACTTTTTTCATTTTTTTTATTTTTAAATTCTATTTCGTAATTTAAACTTACTTTTATAAAAATTATTTAAACAATTCAAATTCTTTTGTTAATTTTTCTATAATAAATTTTTCTCCAAAAATCAATACTCCCAAATAT
>JAHITL010000004.1 GCA_018817545.1 Patescibacteria group bacterium | reverse complement strand
TTTAATTATTATAAAGTATTTTTTAGTTTACTTCAATTAAATTATTTTTGCAAATCTCCGCATAAATTTTAGCGCTTGGACGAGCAGCGCGCTTAAAAGTTTTTTTATCAATAGTATATAGACCAAATTTTGGCGCCCAGCCGTCTGCCCATTCAAAATTATCAAAAAGTGACCAGTAAAAATATCCACGAACATCAATTCCTTGATTAATTGCTTTATGAACATATTTTAAATGATTAATAATAAATTTAGCTCTCTGTTTATCATTGGCATCAGCAATTCCATTCTCCATAATATAAATTGGTTTTTTAAATTTGTTTGAATATTTTAAAATATAATAAATGCCTTTTGGATAAATCTCCCAACCAAGATCGGTTGTTTTTTTATTTAAATTTTTTTGAAATGGAGAATGCCAACTTAAACGATTGTGAAAATAATAATCAAGAGCTATAAAATCTAAATGTTGAGCTGTTTGATTAAAAAATTTTTGATGTTGAAAATATTTAGCTATATTTACAATTAAACAATCAAGGGGATTGATTGGGTTATTTGGTTCAAAATAATTTGTAAGTGATGTAAAACTTACTTTGCTATTTGGTAAAAGTTGATGGATTTTTTTGTAAGCTAATTTATGAGCTTTGATTAAATTTTTATAAGCAAAATATGCGCTTAATAAATTATTTTTTTTGTTTGGAGGAAATTTACCAGATATATAACCATGATTAATATGTACCATTGGTTCATTAAGAGTAATCCAAAAATCAACATATTTTCCTAATTCTTTAACAATTAATTCAACATAATTAATAAAATAATTAATTGTTTTTTTATTTGCCCAACCTCCTTCTTGAGCTAGCCAAATTGGATTTGTCCAATGCCATAATGTTAAAACTATTTGTAAATTTCTTTTTTTTGCTTCTTGTAATACTTTTTTGTAATGTTCAATTTCATTTAAATTAAATTGACCTTTTGTCGGTTCAATTCTAGTCCATTCAATTCCCATACGAAATGCTTTGCAATTAAGATTTTGAGTTAAATTTAAATCTTCTTCATATTTATTATATGAATCGCAAGCTTGTCCGCAAATAAAGTCTTTAGGATTTTTATTTTCTGATTTTAATTTTTTTATTCTTAATTCACTGTTTTCCCATTTACTCCAATCATTAGTAATTCCACCTTCAATCTGATAAGCTGAGGTTGAAACACCCCAAAGAAAATTTTTAGGAAATTTTAATATTTTTTTATTCATAAAAATAAGTTTATAAAGTCTGTAAAGTTCATAAAGTCTGTAAAGTCAAAAGTTTATTGTTGGCTTGAATTATTTTTGATTAACTCTTATAATGCTAGCATAAGTTAGATTTTAATAAAAATTATATGGAAAAATTTAAAGAGCTTTTAATATCATTAGAAGAAAAGCTAGAATTTAGAGAAGATATAGAAAAAACTATAGAAGCAATAAGAGACTTATTGTTTCATGATGAAGCTGTTTATGACTTATTAAAAGAAGCCCCAGAAAAAGATAAAGCTAAAATAAAAAGATTGCTTGAAGATATAAAATTTTTATCACAAGAATTACAAAAAAGAATTGCTCTTATAATAGAACAAAAAACAAGGCATTAAATATGATAAATAATAAAAAAACAATTTTTTCAGGAGTTCAGCCAAGTGGAATTCTTCATATTGGTAATTATTTAGGAGCGATTGTTCAATGGGTTGAAATGCAAAATCAATATAATTGTATTTTTTGTGTGGTTGATTATCATGCAATTACAGTCAAGCAAGACCCTAAAAAGTTTAGTCAACAAATTTTGGATGTAGTAAAAATTTATTTAGCTAGCGGAATTAATCCAGACAAGTCTATAATTTTTCAACAATCAGACATTAGCGCGCATACTGAATTAGCATGGATTTTAAATTGCGTTGCTTATATGACGGATTTAAATAGAATGACTCAGTTTAAAGAGAAGGCTGAGAAAAATAAAGAGACTGTAAGTGTTGGTTTATATGATTATCCTGTTTTAATGGCTGCTGACATTTTGCTTTATAATACAGACATTGTTCCTGTTGGCGAAGATCAGGCTCAACATGTTGAATTGGCTCGTACTCTTGCTCAAAGATTTAATAATCAATTTGGTGAAACTTTTAAAATTCCAGAAGTAATGATTAAAAAAATAGGCGCGCGTATTATGGGATTGGATGATCCAACAAAAAAAATGAGTAAAAGCGCAACTAGCGTCGCTAATTATATTGCTTTAACTGATGATCCGATTGTAGCTACTAAAAAAATCACCAGGGCAGTGACTGACTCTGGTTCAGAAATTAAATATGATAAAAAAGCTAAACCAGCTATTTCTAATTTATTAACTATTTATTCTTTATTATCAAATAAAAGTATTGAAGAGCTAGAAATAAAATATCAAGACAAAGGATATGGTGTTTTTAAAAAAGATTTAGCAGAAATAGTTGGAAATTTTCTTTCACAATTTCAAAAAAAATATTATAGCTTCAAAGATAATGATATTAGAGAAATTTTACAACAAGGAAGTAAACTCGTTGAGCCAATTGCTTTTAAAGCCTTAAAAAATGTTAAAGAAAAATTAGGATTATTATAATTTTTAAATAAATTCTAAAATTCTAATTTGAAATTTATTCGGCGACAGACTCACTGTTATTTTTTTAATTAATTAATTTTAACACAATTTTTATGAAAATTAATCCAAATATTTTTCGTGGCTATGATTTAAGAGGCATTGTTGATAAAGATTTAACACTTGAGATTGTTGAACATTTAGGAAAAGCTTATGGTACTTATTTAAAAAATCATAATATTAACAAAGCTATTTTAAGTAGAGATTGTCGTTTTACTAGCCCAGAATATTCAGTAGCGATGATTAAAGGTTTAAATTGGGTTGGTATTGATACTGTTGATATAGGGATGAATTTAGTTGGTACTTTTTATTGGGCACAATATTATTTAAATATTAAAGGCGGTGTTTTTGTTACAGCTTCACATAATCCAGCTGAATATAATGGCTTTAAATTTGCTATAGATTTTTCTGAAACATTAGTTGCCGAAGGTATTCAAAAATTGCGTCAAATAGCAGAACAGGAAAATTTTGAGCCTAGTGAAAAATTAGGTAAAAATAAAATAATAGATATTAAACAGGACTATTTTAATGATATTTTAAAACGTCTACCTTTAACTAAAAAATTTAAAATAGTTATTGACGCTAGTTGTGCTACTGCTGGCGTAATTGCGCCAGAATTTTTACGACGATTTGATTGTGAAGTTATAGAAAATAATTGTGAGATAGACCCATCTTTTCCAATGGGAACTCCTGATCCGACTGAAAATATTGTTGCAAAAAGATTAAGTCAAAAAGTATTAGAAACAAAAGCTGATGTAGGTTTTTCTTATGATACTGATGGCGATAGAATTGGTATAGTTGATAATTTAGGAAGAATTATTTGGAATGATGTTTTACTTGCATTGTTTGCTATTGATGTTTTAGATAATCATCCAAATTCTAAAATTATGTTTAATACTTTATGCTCTAAAGTAGTATCTGATACTATAAAAAAATATGGAGGACAACCGTTTATGTGGCGAACTGGGCATTCATTTTTAAAAAAGAAAAATCAAGAGATTAAAGCTGCTTTTATTGGAGAATTATCTGGTCATTTTTTCTTTTCAGAAGATTTTTATAATCATGACGATGGTTTATATTCAACAGTGAGATTATTAAGTTATTTAGAAAAAACTAATCAGACTTTGGCTGACATTATTGACGCTTTACCAAAATATATTTCAAGTCCTGAAATTAAAATTGGATGCGCTGATGAAATTAAAGTTGGTTTAATGGTAAAAATTGCTGAAAAATTAAGAACAGATTTCAATCAAGCTGAAATAATTGATGATGAACGCACAGGAGATGGTGTTCGCATGAACTTATCAGACTCTATGATAGTTATCCGTTATTCTCAAAATGGGCCTTATTTAACAATAAAATTTGAAGCTTCTACTCAAGAAAAATATGATCAATTAAAAGATTATATTAATAAATTATTACATAGTTATAAAGAAATTGATTGGAGTTTTGGAGTTAATGTAGAAAGTTTATAAAATAACTACTAATGGGTCTGTTGCCGAATACTCTTTCGAGTAAAACTCACAAGAAATAATTTGATTTAAAATTAATTGTAAGTTTAATGACATGATAGATAAAAAACGCCAAGCTATTGCTGAAATACTTGCTAATAACATTATTTCTCGAGATGATCTAGCTAAATTAAAACGACAGGTTGCAAAAAAATATGGAATTAATATTTTATATAATTCTGACATTTTAAAAGGATATAAGCAACAACGAAAACAGGAAAAAATAGCTATATCATTAACTTTGGAAAAAATTTTACGAAAACGCTCTATTAGAACAATGTCAGGCATTGCTCCTGTGGCGGTTTTAACAAAACAATATCCTTGTCCAGGAGAATGCGCCTATTGTCCAAATGAAAAAGATGTGCCAAGAAGTTATTTATCTAATGAGCCAGCTGTAATGCGCGCTATTCGTTGTGATTATGATCCTTATCAACAAACATCACTTAGGCTTTTAGCTTTAGAAAACAATGGTCATAAACCAACAAAAATTGAATTAATTGTTATTGGCGGAACGTGGTCTGTTTTACCTGAAAATTATAAATATTGGTATATTTTGCAATGTTTTAAAGCAGCAAATGAATTTAAAAAAAATCAAAAAATAAAATCAAAATTTAATTCAAAACTTAAAACGAAATCTTTATCAGAGGCATTATTAAAAGAACAGAAAAAAAACGAAAAAGCAAAATATAAAATAATTGGAATTACATTAGAAACACGACCTGATTATATTAATGAAAAAGAATTATTAGAAATGCGAATATTAGGTGCGACTAGAGTTGAAATGGGGGTGCAAGCGATTGATGATAAAATTTTAAAATTAAATAAACGAGGACATGGTGTTAAAGAAATTATTGATGCGACAAAATTATTAAGAAATTTTGGTTTTAAAATCACTTATCATATTATGCCGGGATTACCGGGATCTTCTGCTAAAAAAGATTTAGCTATGTTTAAACAATTATTTAGCGATGAGCAATTTCAACCTGATCAAATAAAATTTTATCCAACAGTAGTAACTCAAGGTAGCTTATTATATAAATGGTGGCAAGAAGGAAAATATAAATCATATTCTGATAAAGTTTTACAAAATTTAATTGTAAAATGTAAAGAAGCTGTTCCACAATATGTAAGAATCATTAGACTTATTCGCGATATTCCAGGAGAGTCAATTATTGCTGGAAATAAAATTACTAATTTACGACAAATAATGAAAGATCGTGGAGTAAAATGTAAATGCATTAGATGTAGAGAGGCTGGAGAAAAAAAACTTGAAATTAAAAATTTAAAATTAGAAATTATTAAATATAAAGCTTCAGGAGGGCAAGAGTATTTTATTCAGGCAGTTGATAAAATAGATAATACTCTTTTTGGATTTTGCAGATTAAGATTGCCTGACACTAAAAAAGAAAAAGATTTATTAAATATTCCCTTGCTAAACAAAATAAATTTATTATTAGATAAAACAGCATTAATTCGGGAATTGCATGTTTATGGAGAGTTGGTATCTATTGGACAAGAAAAAAAAGTTCAACATTCTGGATTAGGAAAAATATTAATGGCTGAAGCAGAAAAAATTGCTAAAGAAAATAATTTTGAAAAAATAGCAGTTATTTCAGGCGTTGGCGCACGGGGATATTATCGTAAATTAGGTTATAGACTTAAAGATAGTTATATGGTAAAAAGTTTAGTATAATAGGATTATATTTGTTATTTCGAACTCTGTAATCAGGGTGAGAGATCTGTTCTTTTTTAATTTTTAGGGTCTGTCGCCGAATACCCCGCAAATGCGGGGTATTCGGCGACAGACCCTTTTAAACAAAATTAGGTTTAAGTTAATTTTTTGGAGATAATTTATGGCAAAAATAGGTAAAAATAATTTTATTTGACTTTTCTAGTGTTGACATCTCTTTTTAGAAATGATACACTAATGTCAAATATATGAAAAGCAAAAAAAACTTATTAGAGCAGTTAAAGCCTCTGCCTTATTTTAATAAAAGGGCTATTTGTCAGCTTGGCACTCAGTTAGAAATAAAAGATGCTACAGTTGATACTTATATCAGTCGATTTTTGAAGCATAAAGAAATTCTACAGTTAAAAAATGGTCTTTATGTAACTACTGATTTTTTTGAGAAGAATCGTTCCGATGTTTCTTATGCCTTTTATCTTGCCAATATAGTTCGCACCCCTTCATATATCAGCTCTTGGGCAGCCTTACAGTACTATAATCTTGCAGCAGAAGCTATTTACTCAATCACTTCAACCACCACCAAAGTTACAAGGGCATACCAAACGAAAGCTGGTAATTTTTCATATCAGTCCATAAGAAGAGATTTGTTTACAGATTTTTATTTAATTAACGGTAAATTTAATTTTTACATAGCTTCGCCCGCTAAAGCGCTTTTTGATTTGCTTTATTTTAGAACCAGTCAACTCAAGGGTGTAGGAATGGGTGACATTAAAAAAATGATTAAAGAATTAAGGATAGACTTTGATGAAATGGATAAAACAGAACAGGAAAAATTTTTTTTCTTGATTAAAAATATATGAGTGAACAAATAACAATAATCTTAAAAAGAAAACTAGATGATCTATCCGCTTACGAAAACATTGATGCAGAAACTCTTCGAAACGCCTTAAAAGAAGATCTGCAGTTTTATGTTTTAAACTTTGTTTATCATCATCCTGAATATAGCAAATGGATAATGTATGGCGGTTCGGCACTTCGCATAATTCATGGCTTAGATCGCATGTCTGTTGATTTAGATTTTGAAGTATCACATGGCGTATCAGAAACGTTTTTAGAGAAGTTAAAAAAAGAGGTAGAAAATTACTTTATTAACACTTATGGCGCCGACAATGATTTTCTGACCACAAAGATTACTAATGAACGAGGATTACTTTTAAAATTTCATGTTGGAAAAGAACTTAGACTTGGTCATCCGTCAAATCAGGTTCATGTAAAAATTGATCTAAATAATTTTATTGCTCCCAAGACAGTTACTGAGCGTCGCCCAATAAACCGCGATCAGCTTTCTTTCGTAATTCTGACATATAACATGAGTGCTTTAATGGCAAGCAAGATAGCCGCCATATTTCTGAGAGGCGCTCGAGGAGCTGGCACGGCTGTTTATGAAGAAAAAGGAAGAGATGTTTATGACTTGCTTTGGTATATGGGCAAAAAAGTTGTCCCTGATTTTGATTATATGATTGCCAAAGGTATTGATGTTAATGACCCCAGAATACTTTTTGATAAATTGACATTGCAAATGAATAAAGTTAGTGATAAAAATTTGAAGAACGATCTAATTCCCCTGTTTGTCGATCAGATCTTCATATCTAACTGGCTCAAGAATTGGAGGGAGAGTTATTTAAGACTATTAAATGACTACAAAATTCGTGCTATAAAAGAATTGGAAGATATTAACATTTATCAGGATTTTAATAATGATATTTTTTCATTTATTTACTCGTTCAAAACAGACGATAACAGTTCAATTAGAATTATCTATCATATTAGTGATTGCTGGATGGAATTTCGTGACGGAGACATTAATACAGAGGTAGATAAAAAGATTGAAGATAAAATTAAATTTAACAGCAACGACTGGAGTAGTCGACCAACACCGCAAGACAGACTTAAGCAGTATACAGACCTTTTTTACAAGAAAACCGAAAAATATTTTAAAAAGACAAACAACATATTACTTGGAGATGTTATAACCACCAAAGTAATTAGAATGACGGCTGACAATCTAAATCAAAAAGAGCAGATAGTGCTTAATAAATCCGCTTTATTATCGTGCGAATTAGACGATCTATTAAAATAGAAAATAATGGCTTAAGTTAATATTTTAGAGGATAAAAAATGGATTTTTTTTCATATATTAGATAAAATATAGACTTAATTTATAATCAATCGTAAATCTAATGTATGCTATATAAAAAAAATGCAATTTTTGTTCTTCTAGGGTCTGTCGCCGAATACGGTATTCGGCGACAGACCCAAGTATATAAAAAAAATAAAATATCTAATTAATTTTCTCAATTAAATACTACTATAGTTTTTTTCGAGAGGAACCAAAATAAACATATGTTAAACTATGAAAATTTAGCAAAACAAGATAAAGAAATTTTTGATATAGTTAAGCGTGAAATGACTAGACAAACAGAAGAATTGGAATTAATTGCTTCTGAAAATTATGTTTCTAAAGCAGTGTTAGAAGCTATGGCAACAGTATTTACTAATAAATATAGCGAAGGTTATCCAGGCCATCGCTATTATGGTGGTAATCAAATAATTGATGAAGCAGAAAATCTTGCTATTGAGCGAGCTAAAAAATTATTTCAAGCAGAGCATATTAATGTTCAACCTCTTTCTGGTTCTCCAGCTAATGCTGCTGTTTATATGGCATTTTTAAAACCAGGAGATAAAGTTTTAGGTTTAAAATTAGATCATGGTGGACATTTGTCGCATGGTCATCCTGTCAATTTTTCAGGAATGTTATATGATTTTGTTCAATATGAAGTTGATCAAAATACTGGAAGAATTGATATGGAAAAAGTTAGAGAAATTGCTTTAAAAGAAAAACCAAAAATGATTGTTGCTGGTTATAGCGCTTATTCACGAGAAATAGAATGGCAAAAATTTAAAGAAATAGCTGATGAAGTCGGAGCTTTTACTTTTGCTGATATTGCGCATACAGCAGGATTGATAGCATCTGGTGAAATGGACAGTCCAATTCCATTTTTTGATGTAGTTTCAACAACAACTCATAAAACTTTGCGTGGTCCACGTGGTGCCATGATTATGTGCAAAGAAAAATTTGCTAAACAAGTTGATAGAGCTGTTTTTCCTGGTATGCAAGGTGGCCCTCATGAACACATTATAGTTGCTAAAGCAGTTGCTTTTGGCGAGGCATTGCAGCCAGAATTTAAACAATATGCAAAACAAGTTATTGCTAATGCCAAAACTATGGCAAGTGAATTTATTAAATTTGGTTATAGAATAATTTCTAATGGGACTGATAATCATTTGATGGTTGTTGATATGACCAGTAAAGGTTTAGGCGGTCGTGATTGTGAACAAATTTTAGATAAAATTGGAATTTCAGTTTCTCGCTCAACTATTCCTAATGATCCAAATCCACCAATGAATCCATCTGGCGTTCGTTTTGGTACGCCAGCTATTACTACTCGTGGATTAAAACAAGAAGAAGTAAAAATAATTGTTGCATTAATAAATAAAGCTATTGAAAATAAAGATGAAATAAATATTTTAGAAAATATTAAAAAAGAAATAAAAGAAATGTGTTTAAAATTTAGGAATTAGTTTTTTTGGTTTTTTTAGCAATATAGCAATAAAGTTATAGAGTTTTATAATTTTATAATTTTTAAATAATTTTTAATGTTTTAATTTTTAATTTCATTGTAAGTTTTGGAAATTAGAAATTTTATTTTTGTATTTTCTACAAGCTAATAAGCTAAAAGTATGGTTAAAATTATTGATGGACAAAGTTTGGCTGAAAAAATTAAAAAGAATATTGTTCAAGAAATAGCTAAATTAGATAATGCGCGGCCTAATTTGGCTATTGTTTTAGTTGGTGAACGAGCAGATTCTGAGCTTTATGTTAATTTAAAAGAAAAAGAAGCAAAAAAAGTTGGAATTGATACGCATTTATATAAATGTTCAGATGATATTAGTGAGCAAGAACTTTTGGAAATGATAGATTATCTAAATAAAGATAAATTGATTGACGCGATTTTAATTCAACTACCGCTACCTGCTAATATTAATACTGATAAAATAATAATGTCGCTTGATCAAAATAAAGATGTTGATGGATTTCATCCAAAAAATTTAGAAAAAATACTAAATAACAATTTTGATTATTTAATGCCTCCTGTTTATGCTGTTATTTTAGAAATGTTGGATAGTATAGATTATAAAATTAAAGATAAAAAAGTTTG
>JAHITL010000120.1 GCA_018817545.1 Patescibacteria group bacterium | reverse complement strand
CAGGAAGGAGTTCGATTAATTGAAGGAATTCTTATTGGACGTCATTTTAAGGATATGCCAATTATTGCTCAGAGAATTTGTGGTATTTGTCCTGTAGTTCATAATCTTACTTCTATTCAAGCTATTGAAAAAGCTTTAAAAATTGAAGTAAGCGCAGAAACTATAAAGTTAAGAAAACTTTTAGAATGGGGGCAGATTATTCATTCGCATGGATTGCATCTTTTCTTTTTGTCTTTAGCGGATTTTTTGGATATTGAAAATGATCTTATTCTAACTAAAAAATATCCAGCAGAAACTAAAAAAGTAATTCAAATTCGTGAATTTGGATTATCGATAATAAGAATTATTGGAGGACGCGCAATTCATCCTCTTACAAATGAGTCTGGCGGTTTTAAAAAAGTTCCAACTATTCTTGAAATTAAAGAGCTAATTAAAAAAGGGAAAGAAGCGCTTTTATTGGCCTTGGAGCTGGGGGAATTTTTTAGTAAAATAAAAGTTCCAGAATTTTCAAGAATATCAGAATATGTTTGTTTAGGAAAAGAAGGCGAATATGCTATTTATGATGGTAATATTATTTCTAATAAAGGATTAAATATCCCTTTGGAAAAATTTCAAAATAATTTTCATGAAATTCAAAAACCTAGAGAAATTATTAAAAGAGTTCAATTTGATAGTAAAGATAGCTATATGGTAGGAGCAATTGCGCGTATTAATAATCAACATGATAAATTATTGCCAAAAGCGAAAAAATACTTAAAAGAACTCGGCTATAAATTTCCAGATTATAATCCTTTTCATAATGTGGTATATCAGATGGTTGAAATAGTTAATTTTATTGAAGAATCAATTAGAACACTTAATATTTTAGTTGATTCTAATTTAGAGAATGCGTTAACTAAAGAATATAAAATACAAGAAGGATTAGGAGTTGGAGCGATAGAAGCGCCACGAGGAACATTGTATTATAGTGTTAGTATCGGCCTAAAAGGTTACATAAAAAAAGTTAATATTATTACTCCAACAGCGCAATTTTTAACGCATTTAGAAGACAACGCAGTCGCTTATCTCTCACAATTGCCAAATTTAACTAACAAACGAAAAGAAAAAAAAATGCGCGCATTAATTCGGGCTTACGATCCATGCGTAAGTTGTGCAGTTCATTAAAGTTCATAAAGTTGAAAGTCTATAAAATTTCATTGACTTTCGACTTTATGAACTTTACAGACTTTTGACTAATTTATATATGCATGATTTTTTATTGGCTAAAGAAATAGTGGATACTGTTATTCAAGTTGTTAATGAGAAAAGTTTAAAAAATATTAAATCCATTTTTTTGGAAATTGGGAGCGTTTCTTTAGCTCATGATGGTTTTGAAGAACATATGGAAGATATAAGTTTGGAAAATTTAGAATTTGGGATTTTAAATATAGCAAAAAGTAGTATTTTAAAAGATGTAAAATTTAATATAAAAAAAGTATCAGGAAAAAATTGGCAGATTGTAAGTATTGAAACAGAAAAAAATTGACATAATTAAACTTTTCAGTTAATATTCATAATAATTAATTCGTTCGTTGTGTTTAGGGTCTGTCGCCGAATACCCCGCATTTGCGGGGTAGTCGGCGACAGATCCTTTAAGTAGATTTTTTTAATAAATTAACAATTAAATTAATAACTTATGTTAATTATCAGACTTTTTAGAATTGGCAAGAAAAATAAGCCAATGTACCGTTTAATAATTTCAGAAAAGAGTAGAGATACTCGCGCACCAGCGCTAGAAACCTTGGGTTCGTATAATCCACATAATAAAGAATTACAAGCAAAAGGTGATAGAATTAAATATTGGATAAGTAAAGGAGCTCAAATGTCGTCAACTGTTAATAATCTTTTGTTAGATAAGGCTATTATTGAAGGGAAAAAGGTAGTTGCTTCAAAGCCAGGAACAAAAAAGAAAGCCGCTCCAGAGACTAAATAAATAAAAATGCGTGATATATTGTAGGGACACGCCATTGGCGCGTCCCTACTTTTTGTTAAATTGACAAAGCTGTAGTTTTTTTGTTAAATTAAGATTAAGACATCGATAGTTTTATTCTGTGCCCATAGTTTAATGGATAGAACACTAGCCTTCTAAGCTGGATATGTAGGTTCGATTCCTACTGGGCACACCAAAAAATAAAAAGTCAAATTTCATGGGTCTGT
>JAHITL010000119.1 GCA_018817545.1 Patescibacteria group bacterium | reverse complement strand
TTAGGAGTAGATAAATGGCGAATATTTATTATTTCTCCCATAGGTAGAGCAAACGGTAATTCTAAACTTTTTTTAAATGGCCAACAATTGCTTTATTTGTTAGAATATATTAAAGATAAGCGTAAAGAAAAAAAGAATAAATTAAGTGTTAGTTTTTGTGATGAAGGTTTTTTGGGTTTAGAATATGAAAATGAAGTAAGAAATCAATTATTTTATTGTTGGGCAGGGATTAGAGTTGGAAGTGTGCTTTATAATGGAGATATAGCTGCTTGCCCTATTTTACCAAGAGAATATACACGACAAGGCAATGTAAAACAGGATAGATTTTCTGAAATTTGGAATAATAAATATGAACTATTTCGTAATAGAGATTGGCATAAATGTGGTGATTGTAAAAATTGTTTTTGGTGGGAATTTTGCGAAGGCAATAGTTTGCATTTATGGAATTTTAATGATAATAAATTAACATTATGCAATTATAATTTAGTTAATCAAGAAAGGTTGAGTCAAAAAAAGAAAGGAAAAAAATATGTATAAAAAAACAATAAAAAGAATTTTCTTAAAATTAAATAAATTAACCAGTTCGGCTTTGAGCGGTCTATTATTTTTAATATTTGCAAATAATGCTAATGCTAGATTTGATGATATGGAGATTGCATATGGGATGCCTGTTGATCCTTCTGTGCAGGCAGAAATGTCATCAAAATTTACCATTTCTGTTATTAGCATGTCTTTTGTTGCTATAGTCATGCTATTGGTTGGTTTAATTTGCTATTTAAAATATAAAATAGTTAAAAAGTGGGTTGATATTATTGCAAAGATTCTTTTATGGATTTTTGCTATACTTTTTATTTCAGCGCTAATTACTTTTATTATTGCATATAGTACTAGATAAAAATGGGTTTTTAAAATCCATATTTGTAAATTTTAACTTTTAATTTATTCATAATAACAAAATTATGGTACGACCAAAACAATGGATAGCCATTATTGTGACAGTGGTTATAATTATAATTATTATTATCTGCGATATTTGGTTTTGGCAACAAAATGAAAAAGTTGAACAGTCGGCTAAAAATGAGCAAGCTGAACAATTAAAAAAACAAAATAAGCAAATTTATCAGCTAAATAAACAAGTTGAACAGCTGACTCAAAGTATACAACAAACAACGCAAACACCTGTTGTGCAGAAATCAACGCCAACTCCGGTCGTGCAACAAACAAATCAACCAATTGACCAAACAGTTTCTTGGCGAACTTATACAAATTCAAAATATGGATATGAAATAAAATATCCGGCACGAGGATGGCAAGCACAGACTTCTAAAGATGTGGTTTTCTACATTGGAAATGACGGAGCCTCTGTTTCAATTTACATGGTTGAGGGTAACGTAAGTATATCTTTAGACGACTGGTTCAAAAAGCAATACAATTATTATTTGAACATTCCTGATGGCAATCCTATTTATGCCAGGCCTTTTGATTTAAACGAAGCGGTTGATTATAATTTTAATGGTATAAGCGGTAAAAAAACTACGGCAGTTAGTTTTGATCGTGGTGAAAAAAGTATCTATTTTAAGAATGGGAACGATGTTTTCGAAATACGCTATACTATTTCTAACGGCAATGACATTGATTTTGCACAAAAGTTGCCGGCACTAAATCAAATCCTTTCCACCTTTAAGTTTATAAATTAAATTCGCTAATGAGCAGAGGAGAGTCAAAAATTTTAGTTGGGAAAAATGCGCTTAAGAAACTTTTTAAATTCGTAATTCGTATTATTTTTTTATGAAATTAACTAAACAAGAAGTGCAACATATCGCGAAATTGGCTCGTTTGGATTTAACAGATGAGGAGCTTAAAAAGTATGGCAGTCAACTGTCAGATGTTTTAAATTATATTGATCTTTTAAGAGAGGTTGATGTTAAAGATGTTGAGCCGACTGCGCAAGTTACTGGTTTAGAAAATGTTTTGCGTGAAGATGTTGTAAAAGATTGGAATGAAAAAGAGGTAGAAGCGGCTTTGGCTGACGCTCCTGAAAAAGAGGATCGATTTATTAAAGTTAAAAGAATAATTGAATAAAATGAAAACAATAATTATAACAAATAAAATTAGTTTAGATAAACTAAAACAACTGTCAGAAAAAATGTTTGGCGGTTTAGTCAAGGCGGTGATTGATGTTGAAAAAAAAATTATGGTAGTTGACGCAGAACTGCATGCTGACGAAGAAGCTTTACTTTTAAAAAATGGTTCGGTACAAAAAGATTTGTGGGGTATAAATATTTATCCAGAAATTCAAGATAAAAATTGGATTGAATTTGATTCTATGATAAATTTACGTCCATCGTAAAACAACAGAAGTCGCGGTATTGATGATTTAGAAATACAGAAAAAAATTATAATTATAGTAAATAATCTTGTAATAAAATGAGTATTAAGCATAAACAATTAGCAGCTGGCAGATGGAATAAATTATCACTTGTTGAGCAGCTAGCAAATATAGGAAGCGATGTTGAACGAACAATAAATTGGAAAATAAAAGGTAATAAACAATATAGCCAACAAGCTTTTGAACGCGCCTTAGAATTATTAAGCTTAACTTTTGATGATCCAAAAAATAAAAATCGTTTAAAAGAATTAGTCAGAGTTTATGAAGTTTTAGTGGATTATTTTGCTGGTGAAAATATTTATGGCTCTTCTGATAAATTATGGAAAAATTATTTTTTCGCTTTTAATTGGGCGGTGAGAAAAGATAAATAGTATAAATATAACTATTATGAAAGAGAAAAAAAATAGCTAATTAGTTGTAACTGCTCACTGATCCCTTCTGTCGTAGTAATGTGCTAATGTCATAGTGTAGTAATATAAAAAGCGTTTAAAAGAATTAGTTATGAACTGTGAATTACAAAATAATGAAAATAAAATAGCAAAACTTAAAAAAGCAATTATTAGAGTAATTGTTTTTTTTGATATATTTGATTATCCTTTAACTTTGAGTGAAATTTGGCGGTTTATTTCTTTAAAATGCGAGTTAGTTGAAGTGTTTGATATTTTGGAAAATGGTATAGAAGGAATTAGCTCGCAAAATTGTTTTTATTTTTTGTCTGGCAAAGAAAAAAATATCATAGAAAGATTAGATCGTTATAATTTTGCTGATAGAAAATTTAAAAGAGCGAAATTTATTGTTGAAATTTATAAATTTATTCCTTGGATAAAAATGATAGGTGTGACTAATTTATTTGGTAGTCGTAACTTAAAAGATGGTAGTGATATTGATTTATTTATAATTACTGAGGATAAACGAACCTGGCTTACTCGATTTTTTTGCGTTGGTATTATTAAATTATTAGGATGGCGACCGCAAATTAATAATCGTCGTGATAAAATTTGTTTAAGTTTTTTTGTAAGTTTGTCTGCGTTAAATTTAGAAAAATTGCGCTTAGATCAAGATGATCTTGGTTTTACTTATTGGCTGGCAGGATTAACTCCACTTTATGATATTAATAAAACGCATCAAAAGCTTATTAATACCAATCAATGGTTAATAAATAGTTTGCCTAATTGGCAATCAAATAGTCAAAAGCAACAAAATAAAGCTTTATTAAAAAGAAGTTTATTTGTTAATAAGTTAGAGCAACAATTTAAAAAACTGCAATTAAAAATATTACCTCAAAAATTAAAAAGTATGATGAATTGTGATAGTAGAGTTGTTATTAATGATGAATTAATTAAATTGCATTCTAATGATAGAAGAGAGGAATATAAAAAAAATTACGAATTACGAATTACGAATTACAAATTATGAATTATGAAGTATTTAAATAAAATAATTGAATATGGGTTATATTTTTTTGTTTTTATTTTGCCGATCCAAACTCGTTGGATTATTAAGGCAGGAGAGACTGAATATTCAACTTATAGTTTGTATGGGACGGATATTTTATTGTTAGTGTTATTAATATTATTTGTTCTAAAATTTTCAATTTTCTCCCGCATATTGCGGGATCAATTTTCTCCCGCATATTGCGGGATCAATTTTCTCCCGCACACTGCGGGATCAATTTTCAATTTTCAAACAAAATATAAAATACAAATTTGGTGGCTTATTTTAGGTTTAGTTTTGACTTCAGCTGTATCTATATTTTTCGCGCTAGATAAATTATTGGCATTATATAAATTTGGTTGGTTAATAATGGGTGTTGGTTTATTTTGGTTGATTATTAGTGCTAATTATAATAAATTTAAATTAATTTATTTTTTGTTGGCAGGAATTTTTTTGCAAGCTCTTTTAGGAATATGGCAGTTTTTAATTCAATCAAGTTTTGCTAATAAATGGCTTGGTATTGCTTCGCATAATTCTAGTGATTTAGGCGTGTCAGTTGTTGAAAGTATAGGAGAGCGATGGTTAAGAGCTTATGGAGGATTAGATCATCCAAATATGTTTGGCGTGGTTGTTGTTGTTGGAATATTATTGCTAATAGGACAAATCAGTCAAAAGTTTATAAAGTCAAAAGTTGAAAGTCAAAAGTTTATAAAGTTAGAAGTTAATAAAATTAAAAACAAAAAATCAGAAGCTATACTTTATACTTTATACTTTATACTTTATACTTATTTTTTTGCTTTATTTTTTAGTTTTTCGCGTGCGGCTTGGTTGGGATTGATTATAGGTTTAATTGTAATAATAGTGTTTGCGATTATAAGTAAAAATTTATTATTGCAAAAGCAACTGGTGAAAATAATTTTAGTAATGGGTGTTTTATTTTTTGTATTATTTAGTCAATGCCAAAATTTAGTAATAGCTCGTGTTAGTAGTGAAGGTAGATTGGAAACTAAGTCAATAACAGAAAGGGCGTCATTATATCAAGATTATTGGCAATTTATAAAAAAGAATTGGCTTGTAGGAGGAATTAGGAATCAGGAATTAGGAATTATAGCAGGAATTAGGAATCAGGAATTAGGAATTAGGGAAAATCTGCAGCCAGTTCATAATACTTTTCTTTTAGTCTGGAGTGAAATAGGAGTGTTTGGGTTGATATTTTTTATTGGATTATTAGCATATTTAATAATTTTAAATTTCAAATTTCAAATTTTAAATTTTCAACAAGGCAATAAAAATCAAACAACATATATTTTAAATTTATCAATTTTATCGTGTCTAATAATTTTTATGTTTTTTGATCATTGGTGGTGGAGTTTGCATTTTGGTGTATTATTTTTTTGGTTAATAATCGGATTGCAGAGCAGGAATAAGGAATTAGGAATTAGGAATTAGGAATTAGGAAAAACTCTTAACCCCTAACCCCTAATTCCTAATTCCTATTCCCTAGTCTGTGTATAACTTTTGATATTTTTTTAAAATTATAAAATAAATTAAAACGTTAAAATATAAAATTTTGTATTCAAGTTATTTTTTATTTAATGTAAGCAAAAATAAATTGTGATAGTGGACTTTATTTAATTAATAAAAAGATAAAAATATTTAGTATAAAATAAAATATAGATATGCTACTATTAATAACAAAATAAGTATTATCTTTTTAATTAATAATTGCTATAGAATATTATTTCATGTTGTATCAAATTAATAGTAAAAATAAAAAATTAGTTATTGCTGGTTTAGCAGTTTTTTTTATTGCTGTATTATTTGCTTGGACTCTTTTGCCAGTTAATGCAAGTTCTGTTGATTCAGCTGTAATTAGTTCTGATAATCAAGCAGCTAATAATTCTTTTTGGTCGTTTAGCGGGCTTTACCAGAAAATAGTTGATTTTGTTTTTCCTAATAATTCAAATAAAAAATATACTGAGCTAGATGTTAAGAAAAAAAATATTGAAATTGAATCAGTTAATTTGGACATTCAGAAAAAAAAGGCTGAAGTTGAATTAGCTATAACAAAGACTGAAAAAGAAAAGGCTGAAGCTGAATTAGCTACATTGGAGATTAAGAAAAAAAATGTTGAGATTGAACAAGCTATAGTTAAAACTGAAGCCGAAACATCAAATATTAAAAAACAAATTATTGAAGTGTCTCCAGCAAAAGTGTTTGTGCAAGAAACAAAAATTATTAGAGAAATGCCAATAAATAGC
>JAHITL010000118.1 GCA_018817545.1 Patescibacteria group bacterium | reverse complement strand
ACTGAGTCATTTGATTTAAAAGAATTTTTAACATTAACAATAAAAAAGTTTGAGCTATTAAGAGAAAAAAATAAAGCATCATTACAAAGGACTGAATTATTATTGCTAGAAGCTAAAACCAAAAAACAAAAAGAAGAACTAGAAAATAAAATTACTATATTAAAATCAACGGAAGAGTATTATAAAAAAACAATAGAAAAAACAAAAAAAGAATTAGAGGAGGAAAAATTAAAAGAAAAAGAAGAGTCAGAAGAAGAAAAAATAAAAAAAATTATAGAAGAGTGTAATATCGGATTAGCAGATGAAACCATTACTCCGCAAGACATCTTAGAACATCTAAAACAACTTGTTGACGACCAAGAAATAACCATAAAACAAAAAATATTTATTCTTTCTGAAATAAAAGAGTTAATGTCTGAAAAATTAAAACCAAAAGAAACCGAAGAAGAAAAAAAAATAAGAATTATTCGAGAAAGTATTTTAGAAGAAACTAAAAAAGAAGAGGTTGCGCAAAAAGATAAAACAATTGCTCATAAACTAGTTGAATTTGGCATTAATTTAAAAGACTTTAAAGATATAAATATAGATAGTTATAAAAGCTTATCCGCTGGACAGATACTTTTAATTTTAGAAAATTTAAAACAAGTAACTCTTAGTAATATTAAAGAGAGGGCAGGAAATAATTACAAAGAGGATGTAAGTAAGTCTGGATTTTTTGGTAAAATTTGGAAAGGAATGACTAAAAAAGATCAAATTGCTAATGCAGAAAAAGCAGAATATAAAAGGATTGAAAAAGGTGGAATTGAAATTTATAAAGACGATTTAACGCAACTCATAAGAGGAATGATGGAAAATCAATTAAATGTTATTGAAAAAGATGGTAAATTAGAAATTCAATACATCGATATTAATGATAAAAAATTAAATTCAGAACAAAAAGCAGAAGTAAATATTTTTAATAAAATTGCTACAGAATTTAGCATGATGCCTTATGAATGGTCGCTTGAAACCGCTACAAAAAAACAACAAGCAGACTATAAAATTGCATTAGAAGAATATGAGAATAGCAAAAAGACTATTTTAAATATAGAAAATAAAACAATGGAGAGCGAAACAAAAGCCACTCTGCATATGAATGACGTTGACAGAAAAATACAATACAATCAATTTTTAACAGCACACCCTGAGATTGAAAAAGAATTACAAAAAATGACAAAAGGAACAACAGTATTTGAAAAAAGCCTTTTTGGCGAAAATAAAGGTTATTACGTCGTTGCTGGTTGGGGAGCAAGATCTATTGCAACAAAATCCCTCGCAATGACTTTATGTGGTCTAGTTGCTATCCCAGCGATAGCCTCTTTTATTGGAGGAGCATTAGCGAGAAAACGAGCCAAAGAATCAATAAGAGAAAAAGAAATAGGAGGAAGAAGAGGAGAAGAACAAGCAAAAGAAATACTAAGACTAGCAGAAAAAAGATTAAAAGATCTAGAAAAAAAAAGAGGTAGCAACAAAGAAAAGAACGCAACAGAAAAACAAATAGAAGAAGCAAAAAAACGAGTAGAAGAAGCAAAAATTTTTATAAACGCAGACTCATCAGAAAAAGACGACACAATAACAAAAATAAAAAGATTAATTGGAAAAATAGATGCAGAAGAAAATAAAGACAAAAAATTAGTTTTAATTAATTTATTAAAAGCTAGAATAGAACATACTCAAAACAAAATAGATGATGGTCTAGTTAATTTTGGTGATGAAAAATCACGATTAGCAAATCAACTTAATTTAATCCAAGCTTTAAGTAAAGCTGAAATAGCAACAGATAATAATATTGAGTACGAGAAAAAAAAATTAGGCGATAGATTAAATTATCTTTTAAAGACTAGAGAAGAAAATATACAAAAAACAGAAGGAAAAATAGAAAAAGCGCAAAAAAACTATGTAAATACTCAAATGATAAAAGGCGCGCTTATGGGTGCTGGATTTGCTCTTGTTGGTTGGGAATTAAGAAATCTTGCAGGACATTGGTTTGGTTGGGACAAAAATATTAATCCTATAAAAAACACAAGTGACGTACATAATGCAGCAAAACCAATAATAGTGGCTGGAGCAATAAACAACGCCCCAGGAGAACACGCACTTTCTGGAGTAGCGCCTTCTAACGAAACTTCTACTCAAACATTTGGACAACAACCAATAGTTAATGCAACGCAAGAACACATTAATATTATTCCTAATAAAAACTCTGTTCCACTTCCAGAAAAAATAGCAACACCAACTCAAATATTATCTCCTGAAGATACAATTATACACAAAGGTCAAGGAATATGGAATCCAATAAAAGAGCAACTTAATAATTTAATGGAAAAAGATCCAAAAGCATTTGCCGAAAGATTCCATTTAAAACCAGAAGATTTTGACACGCCATCAGAACAAAAAACAATATTAAACAAAATAACAATGAATCTTTTGGCAGAAAATAAAATTAACGGAGATAAAATTATTAATCTTGATGGAAAAACAGAAATTAGAGTTTTTCAAGGAACAAGAGCTATTTTAAATGAAGATAATACAATTAGTATTATTAATCAAAACAATGCGCCAGTAGAAACTTACAAAACAATATTAGGAGCACATGAAACAACAGGAGCACACACTGGACATGGTGCAACTGGAGGAGCACATGAAACAACAGGAGCGCACACTGGACATGGTGCAACTGGAGGAGCACATGAAACAACAATATTAACAAACGAAGCAAGGACACCCGAACCTAGAAATATTTTAGCTGAATTAAACGAACAAGCAAATACACCACTAAAATCAGTTGATCTTATTTATCATAATTCTCATGGGCTAGGCATGATAGGACAAGATACAGATGAGCACGGAGTATTCGGTAAAATATTCATATTTGATGGACATAATAAAATCATTGAAACTTTAACTCCTTCTAAAGATCAATCACTGGCAAGTTTTATGAAACAAGCAGAATTAACAGCAGACGCATTTATAAAAGACAGAACTTCAGTATTTGAAGGGATTGTTAAAAATAGTGGAATAACAATGGAAGACGCTAAATTAGCAAATATAGATATTTTTACTGAACGTAAATTACCAATAGATACTCAGCTAAAATTAGATTTTTGGTCAAAAAATATTGATATGCTTCCTAAGCCTGAAATAACTAAAAATTTTTTTGAATTAAGTCAAGACAGTGGAATCAAATATAATACATCTGATTTTCAAATTGCTTTTGAAAAAATGCCGGCAGGACTTAATCATAGTCAAGAAATTGGATATGCAAAAATTTTTGCTGGAACAGATGATCAAAGAAATGATGGTCTT
>JAHITL010000117.1 GCA_018817545.1 Patescibacteria group bacterium | reverse complement strand
CAGTATTAACTTTATTAAGCGCGTCTACAAGTTCTCTGTCAACAGATTTACCTCCTTTTATTTGTGATTGCACTCCTTGCTTTAAATTTATTACCCCCGATTTTTCTTCATTAGATAAATTTTTAAACTCCAATGTTTTTAAAACCTTTACCATATTTGCCATTGAACTTTTTGATTCTTTCGTTCCATTAGATAATAAATCGAATAATTTATTTTGGCCAGAAGTAGGACCGCTCTGTGAATAAAAAGTATTTTTAAACTGCCCAAAATCTAAATCATCATGAGTAAGGTTTTCCCTAAGCTCTCTATTTGCTTTATTTTCTGCTGTTCCTTTTTCTACAGCCTTTATTGTTAACTCATTTGGCCCAAGCATTTCTTTAGACACACCCTCCATTCCTTTCTGAAAAGGATGTCTTTTTTCTTTCTTTGCTTCTAAATCATCACCAGCTAATTTTAATCTATCATCAGCTTTGCCCAAGCCGTGCTTAATAGAATGATTCCTATAAGTTGCCTCTTTTTGCTTTTCAGAAAATTCTTCTACATTTTTCTGTTTATTATCTTGTGTATCATTAATGGTTTTCACAGCAGTTTTATGTTGATTTCTTTCCGCAATAGTACTATTAATTCCTAACTGCGGAAGACTAGCAATCTTTGCTTTTCTTGTTTTTTCAATTTGCTCTAATGTTCTACTCTTTTGTTTTTCAATTCTTTCTATTTCAGGATTAGCATCTGAGTCCACTAATTCTTTTTTCTTTTTTCTATCCTCTTCAGCGTCTTTCTTTTCTTTTTCAGCATCTCTCACATCTTTTCCTTTTCCAAAATGTTCTAAAGTATCAGCTGTATATCCTTTTTTAGTCTTTATTGCTTTTAATAAACCTGCCGCAATACCACCAATCGCAAAAGGCAAATTTTCTCCTAACGCTCCAGCTGCCACTAATGTTGCTCCTCTTTTAATTCCTTTTATATTTTTATCTTCAGCAAATTCCTTTAATTTTTCCTGTCCTTCACCTTCTCCTGAACCTAACCCCATCTTTTTTAATGTTTTTCTTCTTCTAGCTATTTGTTCATCTCTAATATTTCCATGTAAATCTTTCCCCCATTGGTTAGCAAAACTACCAGCTTTTTTTATAGATTCGCCGACGCCACCTGGAATTTTACCAGCAAGCTTACTTCCACCAATAGCTCCAACCGCTGTTCCTACTCCTCTTAATGCCAAACTTGCGCCTATTTTTCCTCTTTCAACTAATGCCTCTTTTCCTTTCTTCATCGCCCACCCTTTTCCACTCTGAATCGCTGCCATTCCTTTTCCTGCTAAACTTCCTGCCATACCGCCGATTTGTTGAGTTATCATTAATCCGCCCAATAACATACCAATAGAAATAATAAATTTAATCATATTATCAGTACTGCCTGCCTGAGTTATGCCAGCATTTAACATTACTCCTGTAGGATTAATATCTGCTGAAACCAAACCTGTCGCAGAGGCGAATGAAAGCCAAATAAAAAAAGCTAAAACTGGACCAACTATTACATTATTAGTAAATTCTTTCCACCATTGTTGCGAGTATGATTGTCCTGCTGGAAATGCCGCTAATAAATAAGCCAATGGAGAAAGAACAATATAAATCCACAACATCACCATTCTCATTACTAAAACAGCAACCATAGTTGTAATTACCACCAAAGAAATAAGTACATAAATTAATGCCAATAAATAAGAACCAAAAACTGTAAAAGTATTAACATTTGTTGCTTCTGCGTCAATACTATATATTTCCTTAAGTCCTAACATACTTACTAAATTACCCTCGCCTACTGCTTTAAATCCATTAACAAAAGTCAACATTATTATTTGAGCAGCATCTATAATTAATCCACAAATAGTTTTAGAAAAATTTATTAAGATAGCCATTAACAAAAGTTTTGGTAATAACTTTTTCCATTCATAGTTTGGCATCCTTAGCATTGTTGCAAAAGATATAATTAACAAAATTAAAATAAAAAACATATTGCACAAATCCCTAACAATTTTCCAACCATTAGAAACAGCTGCTGATCCTATAAAATTACTTTGGCTACAGACCCAAACCAAAATCTTAATTAAAACTGTCAATATTAAACCTAATGCCGAAATAATAGCCGAAAGCAAATGACCTAAAATATTAGCTACTCCAACTCCTATATCATCAGTACCAGGGAGGGCAAAAACATTATGTCCAATAAAAAAAGTCCCTGATACTATTAATAATATCAGTCCCAGAGAAAAATATTTTTTTGCAAAAAAATTAATTTTCATTTATAAAATTTATTTCCCTGTAACTTTATTCCAAAACATTTTTAATGCCACTCCTATATAATCCAACGGATTTTGAATTATATTACAGATTAAAAGAAATATTGCTAATGCTCCTAAAATAATCACTCCAACCAATAAGTCCAATAAAAAAACTCCTCCAACCTCCACAATCCCAATACTTTTTCCTACTGTTTTTTCAGCTTTCCCTTTACCAGCTTGACCAACCTGCTTCGGAAGCCACTCTTCACCTAGTTCGCAAAATAATCTACCACCAAAAACCCCTTTTAAAAAAACATGAATATTTATCCAAATTAAAGTTAAACCAAAACTATCTATTAAATTAAGCCATGCCATTTTTAATAAATGACTAAGACCTTGCTTTGCAGGAGATGACATTTCTTCTTCTAATTTTTGCTTTTCTTTTTCTTTTTCTTCTAATTTCATCTTCATCCGTAATGCCTTCATTGTTTTTTCTCTAAGAGTTTCAGATTCACCACTTTCTTCGCTTCCATTATCCTCATTAATATTTTTTCTTTGTCTTTTTTTTAATTCCCTAGAAGCATTATTTTGTTCCTCTTCTGAATTTAAAATATTATTATTCATTAATCTGCTATCTATATTTTCTGCTTGCGCCATATATTTTTATTATAGCATATTAAAATTAATTACCTGAACCACTAATTAGCGCTAAAAACACTAAGAATAATGAAAGACACAATTCTGTGTCATTGCCCCGCAACTTGCGGGGCAATCCAGAAGCTAAGCAGTACAAATTATATTTCACAAAATAAATCTCGCCAAGCAAAATTATTTTTTTCAATTAATTTCATTTTCCAATCTCTTTTCCAATTTTTTAATTGTTTTTCTCTGCCAATTGCTTCATAAATATCACCATAAACTTCATAATAAACCAATCTATCTACTTTATACTTTTTAGTAAATCCATCATATACACTTTGTTTATGTTTAAAAACTCTATCAACTAAATTAGAAGTTACTCCTATATATATTGTACCATTTTTTTCGCTAGCCATTAAATAAACATAATATTGTTTTTCAACCATCCTAATGTTTATTTATATTCCTACTTCTGACTCCTGGATTGCCCCGCAACTTGCGGGGCAATGACACAGTTATTCTACCTCTGAAAAATAGTAATTTGATTTTTATTAATCATAATTGGCACAATCCGTTTCACGCAACTTTCCATCAGGCGCTCTTACTTTCAACTGTCGACAAATTGTCGACAGTTGAAATCCTGCCTCATCTTTAATTCTAATTTTCATTTTATACCAATAATCACGAGAATTTACACTATCTGTCAAAACTTCAATTACATCAATAACAGAAAAACACCATTCATTATTAAAAATAATTTTTCTAATATTTTTCCCCTGAAAAATAGCAATTTGATTTTTATTAATCATAATTATTATATTGGCATCGCGTATTTTGTATTTTGTATTTGAGCTTTCAATGTAATCCAATTAAAGTTAAACCAAAACTATCTGCTAAATTAAACCATGCCATTTTTATTATAGCATAACTAAATTCAATAATTCAGACAATTTTATTATTCTTTTATTTATCTAAAAATTTAGCGACAGCTTTCGCATATTCTTTAAAAGCAGGAATACCTTTTTCTAAATGATCATAGACTAAATTAAGATCAATTGTTATATAATTATGAACTAAAATATTACGAAAACCTCCTAATCCCCATAATTTATTAGCTAAATTTTTCGAATAAATTTTTTCATCAGCTAAAACATCAAAAACATCATCATTCTTTTCTGGCTTTCTAAAACCTTTTTGAGCAATAAGCATATTTCCTGTTGTTAACATTATTTCTATTGTTTCTTCAAGTGCCTTGCATATAGCATCAATAACTAATTCATCATTTAAAAATGCTTTTTTATTAAATCTTTTTTTGTATCTTTCTAATTTTTTAATATTTTCTTTTAAAATATTTTGATGAGTTCTTAAAGTATAATTTGCTACTGTCATATTATTAAATTTAAAAATTTTTCTTACTTTTCTTATTTTTAATTATTCTTATTTATCTTATTTTTCTTATTTATCTTATTTTTATTTCTTATTTATCTTATTTCTCTTATTTTATTTTTTTAAAATATTTTTCCTTTGGCCATTTGTTTAATATAAATATTCCCCCACATTTCTTCAAAATACTGCCAATCAAACCATCTTCTTAAAATATCAACTTCTAAATAAACTCTTTCATCTTTATTTTTTTCATAAAGAACTTTGCCTTGTTTAATTATATTATATTTTAAAAGCAAAGGATTTTTTTTATTATTTAAAATAATTAAATCAATACGTTCTGTTTTTATCAGTATTAATAATTCAGAAATAATATTTATTTGATATTGTCCATATTCTTTTTCTTTTACTTTTTCATCTAGTAAAACAGCAAAATCATAATCACTTTGACTTGTCGCTTTATTTTCAGCTCTAGAGCCAAAAAGATAAATAACATTAATATGATATTTTTTACATAATTTATTTAATTGGTTTTTGGTTAATATCTCGGACATAAAATTTATAATTCAATTAATTACCTGGACCACTAAATTCAATGATTCAGACGATTTAATAACATCCAATTTCAGAAACCAAAGCAGTCGCTGTACACCAAATATCGTACGAATGAAATGATAAACAATTACCAGTAATACTCCCTCCCTTACCTGTACATGTTTCTAAGGATTCATTTTTAAAATCATGTCTACTCCCTGTTGTGCACCCTGCATCGTCACAACCTCTATTACAAACCCCCTCACACTGCTTCCAGCAACTATTAAACTCCGACTTAGTCCAATTCTCATATTTCGTCCACTTGCCACTTGTAGTAGTAAGAGGACAATCTCCAAGTTTCAATCTACAAAAATAAAGTATCTCTTTTTCATTCGCATTTTTGTTCCCAGCCGTTCCTGTTATTTCTCCAGCATTATTAGTAACTTGCCAGCCAGTATTATTACCAGCAATAGTTGCCCAGACAACTCCTCCAGCGTCTATGCACTGCTTTCTTGTATGTGCATTATTAACAAGAGAATCTGAACAACCGCTAATATTAAATTTACATTGATTCACAAAATTATTAGTATTATTACAACCCAAACTACCATATAAATAATCATCATATCCATCATGTTTAAATTCTGTATTTGTACTAGTCGCTGTATTCTTCCAACAAGATTGATTATTTAATATTGGATTTAAAGGACTTTTCTCATTCCAATCACAATGTTCCCCATTTTTTGCTTGACCGACTCCATCTCCGCACCAACCATCATCCCAATGACAATTAGCGCAAGTATATTGATCAAGAATATTTGAACCTTTACTTATTGTAGTTGTTGACGTTCCATCTGCGTTAGAACTTATTTTTCCACAAGCGACTTTATTAAAACCACAATCACATTCTTCTTCGCCATTTACTTTTCCATCTCCACACCATTCGCTTACACGATTAGTTTCAGGTGGCACAGACCACCAAAGCAAACAAACAGCTGGATCTCCAGGATAGCGATCATATTCAAGACAATAACCATACCAACCTTTATATCTCATACCAGAATCATCATTGTAAGCGCAAGACATTGAATCATTTTTTGGATAAAGTCGACAAGACTGAGGGGTGTACCATTTACTGCTTACGCCATAATTTGCTGATTCCAAGACTGGTCTAATTTTTACATCATCAAAATAATAATCGCCTTTACTTCCATCACTCGCTGTTAAAATAACTTTAATTTTAGTAGTATCTGCTTTAGTTTTAAATGCTATTCCTGCAATTTTCCCAACTTCAAGCGACCAAGGTTTTGAAGAATTAACACTTACCACTTCTTTTGCTTCTTCATTTTTAACTTCTGTGCTAGTTGCATTATTTCCTACTTTATATTCTTGTATTTTTATTTTTGCTGATCCTAAACTCATCTTTTCAGTATTAACATAAGCAGTAAGTATATATTCATTAGACGACGCTACTGGAATACTCTTAGAACTAGTAAGTGTTGAAATTTCATTGCCAGCTGTTAATCTAATAAAATTTCTCCCTTCAGGCGCGTAAACATAACAATCTCCATTATTATCTTTTTTAAAACAAATTTTTTCATCTTGCGATTCTATTGGATCATCAATAATTTCACATTCTGCTTTATTGCTTATTATTTTATATGTCTCAAATAAATTCTTGCAGTTTGTTGTTGTTGCGTTAATTCCATCACACCCTTCATTCTTAAAATCACCTACCAACTTTTGCATTTCAGCTTCTTCACCTTTATATCCACAATCCCAATCAGTAGGCAAATTAGGCTCATCAGTATTATAAATAACACTTTGAGTTCCAGAAGCATCTGTTGCAATTGTATTTTTATATAAAACTGATTCAAATTGACCGTTAAGAACACTGGCTGTCAAACCTATTGTTGAAGCTTCACCTAGAGGATAATAATCATTAGGATAAGAACTAACCGCACTCTTGTCCCAACCAACTTTAGCATAACCAGACATATTACTAATCGCGTTAGCGCTGACAATACTACTAAATGTCATATTTGTTTTATTAGCCTGCTTAATAAACTGCGCGCAACTGCCACTATCATTAAATTTATT
>JAHITL010000020.1 GCA_018817545.1 Patescibacteria group bacterium | reverse complement strand
CTCCATCCTCAACTTCTTTAGCCATAAAAATACCCCCTCTGCGAACATATTCTCTAATAGCATCTACTAACCATAATTCATTGCCTTTGCCAAGAGGAGTATTTTTAAGTATATCAATTATATCTTGATTTAAAATATATCTACCAGGAGTAGCCAAACAAGAAGGAGTGGTTTCAACACTCGGTTTTTCTATAATATCCTCCAATTGATGCGTCCCCTCTTTCAATTTTACCATACCATAACGAACGACTTCTTTAAGCGGAACTTCCTGCGCACCAATTATTAAATTACCGTGCTTTTCATAATCTTCTATCATTTGTTTTGAAAAAGACACTTTTGATTTAATAAGATCATCGCCAAATGCAAAAATAAAAGGCTCATTTTTTACCAAACTGGCAACTGATAAAACAGGTGTGCCATTACCATATGGACCTTTTTGTCGAACATAAATAAAATTAGCTAAATCAGCTATTTTTTTAACTTCTTCCGCCAACTGCTCTTTTTTAGCTTTTTTTAATTCTTCAACCAACGCCCAATTATAATCAAAATGATCTTCTAATGGCTTTTTATCCCATTTTGTTACTAAAATAATATCTTCAATCCCTGCCTCAACCAGCTCCTCAACAACTAATTGAATAATTGGTTTATCAACAATCGGCAACATCTCTTTAGGCATTGTTTTAGTGGCAGGCAAAAGTCTTGTGCCTGATCCAGCAACCGCTACTACTGCTTTTGTAATTTTTTGCATATTATTTTTATTTTAAAATTTAATTAATTTATAAAACTAGGCACTAGGCATTATTAGTGAATAGTTGTAAATATTAGTTGTTAAATATTTTCTTGCTTTCTCTTATTTTAATTCTTACTTTTCTTACTTTTCTTATTTTTCTTACTTTTCTTACTTATCTTATTTTTCTTATTTCTCTTATTTTTCTTACTTATCTTATTTTTCTTATTTCTCTTACTTTTCTTACTTATCTTATTTTTCTTATTTCTCTTATTTTTTTATTTCTTGATTTCTTGATTCTCGTGGATTTTTTTTGCAAAAATATTTTAATTGATATTTTAATGAATCAACAACATGTTGTCTTAAAATCCAACTTTGAAAAAATTTTTTAAACCCACCAGCGCTTATTCGTTTACCATCAGCGCATACATATGTTTCTGGATAATACACAACTCGCGTCCCTCTTTTCCATGCTTTATAACAAAAATCTGCTTCAGACATAAAAAGAAAATAATCTTCACAAAATCCTCCAATATCATCCCATAATTCTTTTCTAATAATTATAAATGAAGATTGAAGCCAGTCAACATCTTGAATTTTTGAATAATCTAAGTGTCGCATTTCGTCATACTCAACATTTTTTTTAAAAAAAAGGATCTTTCTTAAAAATGTTCTTCTTGCTACTTGAATATAAAATTTTGGAAACGCTCTCACTGTAATGGCAACGCTACCATCATTATTTATCTGTTTCGGACCCAATATTCCAATATCTTTATTATTATCTAAATAATCAATCATTTTTAATAAACTATTTTTTTCTTTCCAAATAATATCACAATTTACAATAACAACATATTGACCTTCAATTTTATTACTAACTTGATTATGAGCTTTTACATATCCAACATTTTTACTATTAATAATTAATTCCACATCTTTTAATCCTGTTAATCCTTGCTTTAAAATATTAGCTTGAAACTCTTCGCAAGAGTTATCAATAATAATTATTTTAAATTTAAAATCGACTTCTTGATTAAAAATAGATTTAACATTTTCTACAATATCTATTGCTTTTGAATGATTTACAATTAAAATTGTTACTTTGCAATTTTCCATAAATTTTTACCAAATAATAATTTTTTTCACAACACTCCAATAAACATTAAATAATGGATTAGCAATATATTTTAATACTGGATTTTCTATTTCTTGAAAATCAATTATTCCAACAACGCCTTTTAACATTTCTTTGTCAGATATTTTTCGCAATTTTTGCGCAAACGCTCTTTTTTTTAATATTCTTTTTATGTTTTTAAAATTAAAAAAATATAAATAAACTTTTAATTTTTTATTAATCCATTTATTAATTATTTCATAAGGCAACATCCCAATTTCCATTAAAATAAATGCGGGAAAAATAATAATTAAAGTTGGCAATTTAAAAAATTCTAACAAAAATCTAAATCTGTTCCTTTCCATAAAAAAAACTTTTTTATTTGATCTTTCAAATTCATATTTATGATAAACAACTGATTTTGGAGCAAAAACAACTCTATATCCAAGTAATTTTATTTTAAATGATAATTCTATATCATCATGATACATAAAATAACTTTCATCAAACATTCCAACTTTAAGAAAAATTTTTTTTGAAACCAAAACTCCGACACCAGAAGCAACAACAATGTCGCGTATTTCTTTACTTAAATCATCTTTTTTTCCTGCACCAGCACAATATCCAAATCCAAGAAAAGTAAGGTTATTTCCATTAGAATTAAGCTTGTATTCATTATTAACAGCTGGATAGATCAATATTTTAGACTGAACTGCTCCAATATTCTGATCAATTTCAAAAACCTTTAAAGCTTCTCTCAAACACTCTGGATCAAATTTTGTATCCATATTCACAAAATAAAAATAATCATCAAAACCGTCTTTAATAGCTTTTTTAACTCCAAGATTATTTCCATATCCCCAACCATTTCCGTTAGACAAAATAAGAGTTGCATCTAAAGCCAATTCTTTAATTTTATTCTGCGTTTCCAAAGATGTCATATTATCAATTATATATATTCTATAACTATCTTTTGGATAATTTAATTTTATCAAACTTTCATAAGATTCTTTTAAAAATCTTTCAGCGTAATCTTTGTAATTTATCATTATTATAGCGACTTTCTTCATAAATTATGTTTTTGCTTTAGATTTAAAATTTAATTTTTCTCCAATAATAGCAATTCTTGTTCCAATTTTCCATGCTAATTTTAAAATAAAATATTGCCAAAAAGGATGCCATTTTTTAAAATATTTAAGCATAGAATCGCGAAAATATTCTTGAGTCTTTCCTTTTTTAACAGAATTAAAACTTTTACCAACAAAATCAATGCATTTTACTTCTGGTGTATACATAACATCCCAACCTGCATTTTTCACCTGTTTGCAATAATCAACTTCTTCAAACCAAATAAAATATCTTTCATCAAGTCCTCCTATTTTTTCAAATATTTCCCTTCTAATCATAAAAAATGAACCGCGAACAGAATCAACTATTGCCTCATGATTATAATCAAAATTTTTATATAAATAATTATTTAATATATTTGGAAAAATATGTGGCAATTTTAAAACAATTGCTAATTGATCTAAAAATTTAGGAAAACGACGTATATGCGGAACCGTCTCACCATTTTCTTTTATTAAACAACAACCTGCAATGCCAGCTTGTTTATGGTTATCCATCCACTTAACCATTTTTTCAAGAGTTTCTGGCAAAACACGCATATCTGGATTAAGCAATAATACATATCTTCCTTTGGCTAATTTTATTGCCTGATTATTAGCTTTAGCAAACCCGGCATTATAGTTATTTGTAATTAAATGCGCTTCTGGGAATTCATTTTTAATCATTTCTACTGTTCCATCTTTTGAATCATTATCAACAACATAAATTTCAAATTCAATATTTTTCGTATTTTCGTAAATACTTTTTAAATTATCTCTAACAAAATCTTTTACATTCCATGATACAATTATAATTGTTAAATCCATATTTTTAATTATTTCATTAACTTTTCTATATCTTTAATGTTAACTCTAACTTTTAACTGTCCTACTCTCTTATTTATTTTATCTCTTAATTTCCATATTTTAATTAATTCTTTCAATAAATATTGCTCAAATAAAATTGTAAATACCAAAATTTTTAGCTCATACCACCAAAAACAAAATTTTGTTTTCCAAGAAAAAGCCAATTGACAATATTTAAAAACAATAATCCATTGATTACAAAAAGACCACTGTTTTATCTTTCTTTTTTTTCCTATTCCGTTTTTTATAATCTGCCACATGCTATCACCTATTCTACTTGCCGTCCGATCATGAAAAACAACTGCATCAGGCACTAATATTATTTTCCACCCACCCAATCTTAATCTTAAGGATAAATCACAATCTTCTTTACACATAAACATCAGTTCATCAAAATATTCTTGATAATCACCATTATTAAAAGCAACATCTGTCAAAGCTTTAATTTTAAACACAACAGCCGCTCCAGTAAAACCAAAAACTTCTTTTATTGACACAGCCTTTGTGTCTTCTTCAATTTTTCCTTGCTTGTCATCTCTAAAACAAAATTTTTGATCACAAATAATTCCATAACTATCTATAATATTAGTTTTTTTCTTATTAACAAAATCCCATTTTAAAATTTTTGGCGCTATCGCTCCAATTTTTTCATCTGTTTCAATAACATTAATCATATTTCTAATCATTTCTGAATCAACAATTATATCAGGATTTAATGCTAAGAAATATTCAGCGCCAGCTTCAACTGCTTGATTAATCATTAAATTATAGGCTTTGGCAAAACCAATATTTTCACCAGCCCATTTTAAATTAATTTCTGGAAAATTATTTTTTATATAAACAGAATTTTCATTTTTTTCCTCTTCACTATTATCAATAGCAATTATTTTATAATCTTTATAAGCCTGATCTTTTAAACTAGACAAAAAATATGGCAAATATTTTGCTGTTAATTCGCCATAAGTGATAAAACCAATATATAATCGCATAAAGGATAAAAGATAAAATATAATATGTAACGTTATGTGCGTTATGAGTTACTAAATTATTAATTTATCTTGCAATTTTTCCTTAGCTAAAATTTGCGCTGCTAATAAACTATCAAAAGTTCCAGCATCAATCCACTCCCCTTTTACCATTGCAACTTCCAGTTCTCCTTTAGATAAATACCAATTATGTAAATCTACAATTTCTATTTCCCCTCTAGCGCTAGGTTTAAGTTGTTTTGCTGCCTCAACCACTCTACCGTCAAAAATATATAAGCCTGTTATACACAAATTGCTTTTTGGGTTAATCGGCTTCTCTTCAATAGAAATCGCCTTGCCATTTTTATCTATTTCTATAATACCAAAACGCTCTGGGTCAATGACTGGTTTAGCAAAAATTTTACCGCCTGATTTAAAATTTTTAATCTCTTCGCTCAAATCATCTTCAAAAATATTATCACCCAAAATCATAGCAACATCATCATTATCTATAAAATTCTCACCAATAATAAAAGCATCGGACAAACCTCGTGGCTTATCCTGAATTTCATAAGTAAATTTAACTCCGAAATCTTTACCACTACCCAATAAATTCAAATAATCTCCAGCCCGCTCTGGCGCAACAATAATTAAAATTTCTTTTATCCCTGCCTTGATTAAAGTATTCAGCGGATAATAAATCATTGGTCGATTATAAATCGGCAACAATTGTTTAGAAGTCACTTTAGTGCATGGTCTCAACCTTGTAGCAGAACCACCTGATAAAATAATGCCTTTCATAAAATAAATATTATTTTTACACTTTAAATTTTTTAAAATATTCTCGTAATGCCTCTTGCCAACTTCTTAATGACTCAAGCTTAGTATTTAAAAGAGTAGAATTTTCAGGACGTTTTGCCGACCTATCTAATTGCTCGCTTTTTATTGGATTAATTTTGATTTGAATATTTTTAATTTTAAATAATTCTTTTACAGCCTCACACCAAGTGCAAGCATTACTATTAATAATATGATATATTCCGTAACCCTTTTTACTTTCTAATAAGTCCTTAGTCGCTTGCGCTAAATCAGGAGTATAAGTGAAACAACTTTTTTCTCCATCAACAACATTTAACTCGTCTTTTTCTTTGCTTAATTTTAACATAATATCAAAAAAACTATCTTTAGAAACTTCACTCTCCCCTTT
>JAHITL010000019.1 GCA_018817545.1 Patescibacteria group bacterium | reverse complement strand
GGTCTTGAATATATTGATACTCTTCAAAATATACTAATTTGTCAATATTATATTTAGCTGTAAAACTATTAGAATTTTGTTTTAATTTATGTTGAAAACTTCTGTTTAATAAATCATTAGTTACTCCTATATATAATGTACCGTTTCTTTTATTAGTTAATATGTAGGTATAATAGATATGCTTTTTATTAAAAGTTTAAAATTCTTTTCAATACTGAAATATTGCCAAAATTGCTTATTGGATCGGTTTATTCCACGAAAATACCTTTATTATATCCTCTATGAGGACATTTCTATTTAGCCTTGACAGTGTAACGCAGATATATAATAATGTTCTATTAAGGGCGTGTCGCCAATTAAGTATACCACTACCACCCCACCACCAATTAATTAAAAGTGTGATTTTGCGGTAATTTTTTTCGAAAAAATTAATTTTTCAAAATTAGCACAAAAAACATTCTTCATTAATAAAAAAAATAAAGAATACTCTGGATTATTCCAGCGCATGAACTTTAACAATCTATTTTTAAAATAAAATAGTAAATATATATCTTATTTTGTCTTGTTCAAACTTTAAAATCAGCATCAGCGCTGTTTAAAATAAATAGAAAAATTAAAATTTCAGGAGGAAAGAAAAAAAATGTTTAAGAAATTTGGTTTTGGTTTATTAATTATTTCTTTGTGTGTTTGTTTATGTACTACAGGTTGCGAAGATGTCGTGCAGCAATCAAGTAGTGGGGCTATACAAAAAGAAGCCCCTGCAATTCCAAAAAACTTGAAAGGTAATACATCCGAACAGCAAAATATTGCTGATCGGATAAAAGTAACCACAGATCTAACAAAGATCATGTGGATCCATCTAATGGCACTAGATGGAAAAATTGTAAAAAGGATGGCTGTTCGTAATAAAGTTACCAGTTCTGGAAAAAGACTTGAACCTCGTCATGCCGCTGACGCAAATGGTACCTTTCCAAACGCTTCAGGAGCGTTTGGAAGTTTTGAAACTGACGAATTTATTCAACCAGATGGAACGTATGGAGAAAGTGATCCATACATCTTCTGGTTTGACCCCATGGGACGTTATCATCAGTGGGGAACGGCTGGAGGTCTTGGGTATTTATTGACAGATTACCCAATAGACTTGGAGGATCCAATTGACAGGATCACAGGTCTTTACAAAGTCCAAAGAGAGGCCGATGAATGGGCTAAAAATACAACTACAGGGAGGACAAAATGAAGAAACAAGCATGGATCGATTACGAAAAGGCCGCAGAAATTGGAATTAAGGTTATATTAGGCATATTAGTCCTAACCGTAGTGCTTGGAACCATTTTTTATTTTTTAGGCTGGTTTAATGAGGCAGCCCTAGTAGCCAAAAAAGAATTTGGCGCTAAGGCAGCCCTCAGCAAGTATGAGTGGTTTGTGAGCCAGGCCAACGGCATTGAAAAGATGAACAAGGACATCAGTCTTTTCGAGGCTAGAACCAAAAGTGTTGATGAGCAATACAAAGGTTATGGCGAGGATAAGGCAAAATGGCCACTGCACATCTCTGCTCAGTACAGCAGAGAGAAACAACTAGCAATCGATGATTTGATTGCGGTTGTTTCGCAGAGGAATAATCTTGTAAAAGAATATAATTCTGCGTCGGAGAAATTTAATTGGAGGCCTTTCAATAGTAGGAAGGATAGGCCGAAAGAATCTTTTATGTAAAAAGATAAAGCCGTCAGTGGATTCATTGAACACCACGGGCTTTTTTTATTAAAAAATATAAATGATTTTTTAGGCTTATGGTTTGTCGCCGAATACCGTATTCGGCGACAAACCCTTTTGGCGACAGACCCATTACGCAACATTGTTATAATGAGTAGACTTATGTTAATATAATTATATTAAGAATTCATAGAAATTTATGGAAAATAGTTTTCCTACAAATAAAAAAAAGGATACAGCTGAGAATATTGATCAGCAAATAAAAAGATTTCAGGATTCAGATGGATTGTCTATTAATAAATTAAATTTTGGTTTGTGGTATGTTGAGCATATTGAACAAATGCGCTTGATATTGATTTTTATTTTAATAATTATTTCAGCTGTCTCTTGGTTATATACTATTTATAGCTTTACTTATTATTATGTTCGTGGAATAAAAGAAGATGAAGTAATGATACAGCAACTGATAGAAACTAAAGGAGTTGATCATAGTTTTTTAGTGCAGTCAGCTGCTAAGGATTTGGCAATATATCCAGTTCAAGTTTTGCAATCAACTAATAAAAAATATGATTTTCTTGTTCAAATACAAAATAGTAATTTAAAATTTTGGGGTAAATTTGATTATTATTTTTTAGTTAATGACAAAAGAACAAAACAGCAATCAGGGTTTATTTTTCCTGGTGAATTAAAATATCTTTTTAATTTAGCTCAAGATTTTTCTTATCAGCCAACAGGTGTTCAATTGGTTGTTGAAAATTTAAAATGGTCAAGAACTAATCGTCAGGTTGATGATTGGCAGAATTATTATGATTCTCATTTAAACATTGCGAATACTGATGTTAAATTTATTTCTGCTAATCAAAGTGAGTTATCGCAAAAAATAGAATTAAATCAATTGAGCTATAATTCTTATAATAAAACACCATATAATTATTGGCTTGTTGATTATTTAATTTTATTTTTTAGCAATAATACTGTTATTAATATTAATAAATATACTCTATCTGATTTTATGTCTGGGCAGACTCGTTTAATTCAACTAAGCTGGCCAGGCAGCATGGGTCGCGTTGATGAGGTAAAAATTATTCCAGATATAAATATTCTAGACAAGAATATTTATATTAAATACGAAGGCGAAGCCCAATCGGGTAATCAATAATGTAGGAACGCGCCGTGGCGCGTTCCTACAAATTATATGTTTAATAATTTTTTTTTATATTTAAGAAAATTTGATTGGATTTTATTTTCAGCAGTTTTGCTTTTAGTTTGTTTTGGTTTGGCTGAAATTTATAGTGTTGCATTGGGTCAAAATACTGCTGATTTATTTAATTTTAAAAAGCAAATTTTTTTTGTGGTTATTGGTTTATTGTTGCTTTTTTGTTTTGCTTTTTTTGACTATCATTTATTAAGAAGTTATAGTAATTATTTTTTTATATTAGGAGTAGCTGTTTTATCGGGAGTTTTAGTGTTCGGTCAAACTATCCGTGGTACTAGAGGCTGGTTTGATGTTGGTGGTTTTAGTTTACAGCCTGTTGAATTTATTAAATTTATTTTGATTTTATTTTTGGCTCGTTATTTTTCTTCAGCTTCAATAAGAATAAATCCATTAAAGCATATATTGTTAACAGGAAGCGGTTTGGCTATTTTTCTTGTTTTAGTTTTAGCTCAACCTGACTTTGGTTCGGCGTTAATACTTTTTTTGCTCTGGTTTGTCTTAATAACTTTAATTGGTCTGAATAAAAAATATTTATTAATAATAGTTTTAATTATGGTTATGATGATGACAATGTCATGGTTGTTTTTCTTTAAAACTTATCAGAAAGAAAGAATTCTTACTTTTTTAGATCCGTCGTCTAGTTCTTTAGAACAAGGATATAATATTACTCAAGCGATTATTGCTGTTGGTTCAGGAGGAATTACTGGTCGTGGTTTGGGTTTTGGCTTTCAATCGCAGTTAAAATTTTTGCCAGAGGCTCAAACTGATTTTATTTTTGCTGTAGTATCCGAAGAGTCAGGTTTTATCGGAGTGTTTTTGGTGTTGTTATTTTTTGCCATTTTCTTTTATCGATGCCTGTATCATTTAAGAAGAATTAACAATGATTTCGGCATTTTTTTTATTTTAGGCGTTATGTGCTTGATTTTTATTGAAATGTTTATTAATATTGGTATGAACATAGGTATTTTGCCTGTAGTCGGTATTGCTTTACCATTTTTAAGTTATGGAGGCAGTGCAATGATTTCAAGTTTAATGCTAGTTGGAGTAATAGAGAGTATTATTATTAGATCAAAAATAAATTATTAATTAATTGGTTCTGTTGAAAAAAAAGTATTCCCGACAGACCTTAACTGCTTATTTTATGGCTAAAGAAATGAAGTTAGATGCGCAAACAAGAAGTAAAGAGAATAGTGATAAAGCTAAAAAAAATAGAACCGAGGGCTATATTCCTGCGGTTGTTTATGGACCGGGTTTTGATAATGTTAATATAAAAATTAAACAAAACGAATTTAATCGTGTTTTTCGTTTGGCAGGTGAATCTAATTTAATTGACTTAAATATTGATGGGAAAGAGTCAATTAAGGTGATTGTTAAGGGTGTGCAAAAAGACAGTGTTAAAGGTAATGTTATTCATATTGATTTTTATCAGATAAATATGAATAAACAAATTACCACTGAGATCCCTTTTAATTTTATCGGAGAAGCGCCTGTTGTTAAAACATTAGGAGGCACTGTAATTAAAGGTATAGACAGTGTAGAAGTAGAATGTTTGCCAGGAGATTTAGTTGATCATATTGATATTGATTTATCTGAATTAAAAACTTTCGCTGATTTAATACATTTGAATGATATAGTATTGCCAAAAGGAATGGCATTAGTAAGTCAGACTAATGAAGTTGTGGTTAGCGTAGCTGAAGTAACAGAAGAAAAAGAAGTTGCAAAACCAGTAGCAGAAGTTGCGCCCGAAGTTAAAGGCAAGGAAGCAACAACTAGCGTTGCTG
>JAHITL010000116.1 GCA_018817545.1 Patescibacteria group bacterium | reverse complement strand
GATAGAATTTTATTAAAATATTAAGTTAATTATTTGTAATAAATTTCTGTTAGAGTTAAGTAATTTATATTTATATCGGTGGGGATTATAGTCAAAATCGTGAAAAAGTGAGAAAAAATGGAGTTTTTAACGATTATGGTTGACTTTATCGTTAAAATTACTATAATAAGCATATGGCAAATATATCAAAAACATACAAAAAAATACAAGAATTACGAGAAAGATATTATAAGGCTATTTTTGGAAAAGAGTCTCTTTTGCAAATAATTGCGGAATCGGAAGTTTCTGATCAAGTATATAATTCCAACGCAATTGAAAACAGTACTCTTACTCTTGAAGAAACTGATAAAATACTTCTTCAGATAGAACTTGATAGATATATAAATGAAAGAGAAATTTTTGAAGCAAAAAATCTTGCTCGAGTTGTAACATATATAGAAACAAAATCAAAAGAAAGTGAATTAAATTTTGATGTTATTTTATTGCTTCACAAAATGTTGATATCAAATATTAACGATGAAATAGCTGGTAGATTTAGAAAAAAAGATGAATGGGTCAGAGTTGGTGATCATATAGCGCCAAATCCAATAGAGGTTATTGATCGTTTGCAAAAAATTATTACAGAATATAATTCAAATACTTCAGAATCTATAATAAAAAAAATTGCTAAATTTCATCTAGGCTTTGAATATGTTCATCCATTTTGTGATGGAAATGGACGGATTGGACGAGTTTTAAATAATTATCTTTTAATGCGTGATGGATATGTGTCTATTAATATTAAATTTATTGATAGACAAATGTATTATGATGCTTTTAAAGAATTTCAAACAAAAGGAAATACAAAAATTATGGAGGGTATTGTCGCAAAAGCGCTTACAAATAGTTATTATAAAAGATTAGCTTATTTAGAAAATAAAGTAATTATAGATTTATCTGATTATGCTAAAAAATATAAATTATCTCATTCAAACCTTATAAATAAAGCGAAACGACAAACCATTGAGGCCTTTTTGGAAAAAGGTGTTTGGAAAATTGGAATTATAAAATAAAATTTTTAAACTATGAAACTACAAGATTTATTTCAAGAAACAATTATTTCATTAAAATCAAACAAAGTAAGATTAAGCCTTACGGTTCTTGGTATTATTTTTGGTTATTACCCCGCCCGTCGCGCAGCTGGATTAAATCCAATTGATGCGTTAAGATATGAATAATACAAAATGAAAAATATAATTTAATGACAAATGACAAAAATATAGTTTAATGACAAATGACAAATCAATGTCAAATATCAAATGTCAAAAATAGTAAATCAATAAATTATATTTTTGTCATTTGGATTTTGGATTTGATTTGTTATTGGAAATTTGTCATTAATTTGTTATTTGGACTTTGAATTTTACTTTGTTATTTTACGCTTTGATTTTTAATTTATTTATTTTTTTTTGACAAGAAAAGACAAAAATGTTAATGTATTTTTGTTAGTTTATTAAATTTAAGATAAATTTAATATAAATTATATAGTCAAAAATATTAAAAAAAGATTAATAGAGATATTATTATTTTTATCAAAATTAATTATTATTTTAAAGAGGCTAACGACCGCTTTTTTTATTAGCGTGATTTTTAAGTTTGGACAAATAGGTTTACGTTTTGTTTTTTATAAAATTGTTGTAAAAATTTATAAAGTTTATTTACAATTAATTAGAAAATTAGGTTGGAAAATAAAAGGCAGGCGCTTGTCTTCTTCTTCTGTTAATCAAAAAATAATTCATTTTATTATTATTTTTTTAACAATTTTATTTGTAAGCTTAAATTTAATAGACAAAACACAAGCTATTTATTCTGAAGAATCAATTAGAAAAACTTTTTTATCAAAAATAGTTACTAGCGAATTTGATAATAACGATCAATTGATTGAAGAATATTTTAATAAAACAGCGCAAGTTACTCTTGAACAACAAACTTATTTAGAAAATTTACCAGCTTTTAAAAGCCAACCAATGGCTAAAATGATTTTTCCTGATGAACTGGAAACCATAATAAATGAAGAAAATTTAATTCAAGCTAACGATGCAATTATTAAGCCTAATTTAGTTACTACTGAAAGAATTAAACAACAAAGAGATGAAATTATTTATTATATAGTTGAACCTAGCGACACTATTAGTACTATTGCTGCTAATTTTGGCATAAGTGTTAATACAATTCTTTGGGAAAATAATTTAAGCGCTTATAGTTTAATTAGACCAGGAGATAAATTGACTATTTTACCAATGAGCGGTATTACTTATAAGGTAAAGAGTGGAGATACTATTGGAAATATTGCTAAAACTTATGGGGTTGAAACATCTATAATTATAGAAACAAATAAATTAGCAGCTAGCGGACAATTAAAAATTGGTCAACAATTAATAATTTTAGGAGGCAAAAAAGACGGCTATATTAAACGACGATCAGTTGCTTATACTGGTTTAACTATTATACAAAATTTATTAAAGCCTAAAGCAACAAGTCCCTTGAGCGGAAATAAAATGAATTGGCCAACTGTTGGTCATTACATTACTCAGTATTATTCATGGAGACATCAAGGTCTTGATATAGCTAACAAAATTGGAACTCCGCTTTATGCTGCTGACGCTGGCGTAATCGAGACTGCTGGTTGGGGACGTGGTTATGGCAATCAAATTGTTATAAACCATGGCGGTGGCAAAAAAACACGTTATGCTCATTTATCAAAATTTTATACCAAGAAAGGTCAAAAAGTAGACAAGGGCGAAGCTATCGGCACTATGGGTTCAACAGGACGTTCAACAGGTCCACACTTGCATTTTGAAATAATTATCAATAATATCAAATATAACCCATTAAATTATATTAGATAAAAAAATTAAAATAAGAAAAGTAAGATAAATAAGAAAAATAAGAGAAATAAGAGAAGAAAAATATGAATATTTTAATTGGATTTATTATTATAGCTGTCGGACTATTAATAGTTTTAAAAGCAGAATGGTTGTTACAAAATTTTGGCAGAATAGATTTTTTTGAAAAACATCTTGGGTCAAATGGCGGTTCACGTTTAGGATATAAATTAACAGGCATACTTGCAATTTTTTTTGGAACCCTTATAATGACGGACATGATTGGTGGATTTCTAGAATGGGCATTGTCCCCACTCTTACGCCGTTAGTAATTTTATAATTGCTGATTCATAATTTGTAATTGATAATTGTTAATTGATTATGGGCCGATAGCTCAGTTGGTAGAGCGCCTCGTTTGCAACGAGGAGGCCAGGAGTTCGAGCCTCCTTCGGTCCACCCAAAAATTTATATCAAATTTTATTAAAAATCTTTCCAAATAATTTGCCAAATAATAATATAGTATTTCTAGGGATTGACATAATTTTTTATTCCACTAAATTTTAAAATACTTTCTTATAAATTTTTATATTATTTTTTAGCGGGAACAAAAAAATAATCTATTTTAATTCTTTCTTTAATATTTTTGATATCTTTAAATTCATTTTCCATTTCATTTAATATTTCATTTATTTCTCCTTTTATTTCTTCAGAATTATCATTTTCATTTAAACAACACGCGATAATTAATGGTTCTTCTTTTGTAAATTTTTCTCCAAATCCATGATCTCCAAAAGCAATATTTATCGCCAATTTTAATCTCTTTTTTACATTATCTTTTTGATGCATTGTAAATCTTTCAATTGAAAATGCCAAAGGAATTTTTTCTATCCCAGATGGATAATAATCTTTAACATTATTAAAGAATATCATTCTGGCAGAATGATATTCTTTGGGCCTTTTCATTTCTTTAGCAAAAATATACTTAAAAGTAATTTCTGCTTCGTCTGCAATGCCATTAATATACTTCTTTAATAATTCATCCGCTTGTTCTTGAGTTATATCCTTGTTTGGATTTTCTCTTTTAGCCCATACTAAAGCTGCTCCGCAATTTTCATGCGAAGTAATTATATTAACTTTTCTTTCTTTTATAAAGTCTAAAATTTCTTCCTTTGTTAAAAAAAGGCACCCCGAACCAGCCAAGGGAATTCTTCTAAAAATTCCTTCGTCTATACAGCCAATTACAACAGACTCCCCTTCTTTTCTATGTCCTTCTTCTAAATTTATTTCTTTATCTTCAATATAATCTCTAATTGAATAGTCTTTATTTAATAAAAATTCATACTTTTTATTTTGCTCTTCCCATTCTAAATTTTTTATTTCTTCTATTTCTGGTTTAAATCCTTCTTTATTTTCTTTTATCATAAATTTAAAATTAAAAAAATAAATAAAAACTAACTCCTTTATTTTGCCTTATTTTTAATTTTTAACAAAATAAAAGTATTGCCTGCGTATCTAATCTTTTGTGTTATTTAAAGCCTAAATCTTTTGAGAAAAATTTTCAACGATTTTTATTGAACCATTAGGTATATAAAATATAGCATTATTTTTAAGGTAATTAGTGGGAAACGTAACCAAAATAAATTAATAAAAATAACTTAAAAAGATTTTCATTTCTGTGATTGTGACGATATTCTATCTCTTTAAGATACATCGAAAAATGAAATTT
>JAHITL010000001.1 GCA_018817545.1 Patescibacteria group bacterium | reverse complement strand
TTTATTGGTACAACACTGAACGAAAGCATGGAGGTTATGGCATGAACAGATTAACACCCAGAGCCAAGTTAGCAGGAGCATTATTTAATTCACTTTACATAATTCCCCAAAGTAAGGTAACCTTAACCCTGCAATCGTACACTTTTTGCCTTTTTTATATTTTTATGATATTTTAATAGATATAATTATTCTTAATTTTATGGCTGATAATCAATCTATTGAAGATTTGTTAAGCGAAAATAATAAACAAGATTTAGGTGGTGAAAGCGCTCAGGCTAAATTTATTGTTGCTCAACAAAAAGTAAAAATTAAAGAAGCAGAGAGGGCTACAAAACAAAAAGCTACTAATTTAGGAATATCTTATATTGATCTAACTAGTTTTCCTGTTAGTCAAGAGGCTATTAGTTTATTAACTGAAGAAGATGCTCGACGTTTATCAATTGTTTGTTTTTATTATGATGGCAAACAATTGCGTTTAGCAACAACTCAACCAGATAACGAAGATATTATAGCGTTAGCTAGTGAATTAAGTAATAAGTATTTTTGTCAAACAGAAATTTATTTAGTATCTGAGCATAGTTTAGAATATGCTATTGATATTTATAATGCTATTCCTCATGTTAGATTAGTTGAGAAAGGAGTAAAAATATCAGAGGAAGATTTAAATAAATATAATGATAGTTTTGCGAGTCTTGAAGATCTGCAACAGCAAATTAGTAAAGCGCCAATTACTGAAATAGTCACAATGATTATGGCAGCATCAATTAAGAGTAATGCCTCAGATATTCATGTTGAAGCTGGTGATAAATATATTAAAACTAGGTTTAGAATAGATGGTGTTTTGCATGATGTGGCTATTTTAGATAAGGCAGTTTGGCAAAAAATTATTTCTCGTTTTAAACTTTTAGCAGGAGTAAAAATTAATATTTCTGATAAACCGCAAGATGGGCGTTTTACAATTTATTTAAAAAATGATCAATTAGATATTAGAGCATCTTTTTTGCCAACAGCTCATGGAGAGAGCGTTGTAATGAGGCTTTTACGATCTAATGTAATAAGTTTAGAATTTGAACAGCTGGGGATCAGTGCTAGGGCTTTTGAGCGATTAAAACATGAGATTGAGAGACCGAATGGTATGATTATTACAACGGGACCTACGGGATCTGGTAAAACTACCACTGTTTACGCTATTTTAAGAAAATTAAATAGTCCTGAAACTAAAGTTATTACAATTGAAGATCCGATAGAATATCAGTTGCCAGGAATTAATCAATCGCAAACTAGTGAAAAATATACTTTTGCTCAAGGTTTGCGTTCTATTGTTCGTCAAGACCCTGATGTTATTATGGTCGGTGAAATTCGTGATTTAGAGACAGCAGAAATTGCCATTCAAGCGGCATTAACAGGTCACTTGGTTTTATCAACTATTCATACTAATGATGCCGCAGGAACAGTTCCTAGATTTTTGTCTATGGGAGTTAAGCCTTTTTTATTAGCGCCATCATTGAATGCTATGGTTGGTCAACGTTTAGTTAGAAAATTATGCGCTAAATGTAAAAAAGAAATAATTTTAAGTGAAGAATTATTAAAAAAAATTAGAGAAATATTAGATAAATTACCTGATATTGAGAAAAAAGATATTGATTTTGAAAATTTTAAATTTTATCAAAGTGTTGGTTGTGATGCTTGTCAAAATATTGGTTATAAGGGCAGATTGGGTATTTATGAAATAATGACTATGAATGCTAATCTTGAAAAATTAATTTTAAGTGGCAAAATTAGCGAGTATGATATGCGAAATAATGCTTCTAAAAATGGTATGGTTTCTATGGTTCAAGACGGTTTACTAAAGGCATTGCAAGGTCTTACTAGTGTTGATGAAATATTTAGAGTAGCTGAATAATAACACGCAAATCTACAAATCAATTCAAATCTACAAATAACACGCAAATTTACAAATAAAATATATGGATAAAGTGGTTTATAAAGAATTTTCATATAAAATAACTGGTTTGTTATTTAAAGCTCATAATGATTTAGGAAGATACAAAAATGAAAAGCAATATGCGGATTATTTTGAAACTTTGTTAAATAAAAATAAAATAAAGTATAAAAGAGAATGTCATTTAAACCAATCTTTTGAAGGAGAAAAAGAAGGAAGATGTATTTGTGATTTTGTAGTTGACGATAAAATAGTAATTGAATTTAAGACAGTAAAATTTTTATCTCGAGAAGATTATTTTCAAATAAAAAGATATTTATCATGTTCTAATTTACGATTAGGAATATTAGTAAATTTTAGACAAAATTATATAACGCCTAAAAGGATATTAAATAATGAATTATTAAAAAAAGATTTACAAATAAATTTGTAGATTTGAATTTATTTGTAGATTTGAATTTTATATGATTAATAAAAAGTTTATTCAACAATTAAAAAAAGATTATCAGTCGCACGAGGTTGAGCGGAGACAAATTATTAGTTTGTCTAATATTGTATTGCATGATTCTAAAAGAGTTATTTTTTCTTTGCATCGCGAAGATGTTAGTCTTGCCGAAACTTCCCTTCTTGAAATCGAAAAAATTTTAACAGACTTGGAAAAAAAATTTAGTAATAGTCGTTTGATTGAAGAAGGATCTTATAAAGCTGGATTAGAGGAGTATATTGAAGCAAAAACATTTTATTTCTTTTTTATTGGTCAAACTATTGATAAAATTAAAAATCTTAAATTAAGCGTTGATAGTTATTTGGGAGGTATTTGCGATTTAACTGGAGAATTAGTTAGAGTAGCAGTTAATAAGTCAGCTAATGGTCAATATGATGAAGTCGCAAGAATTAAAAAAACTAT
>JAHITL010000115.1 GCA_018817545.1 Patescibacteria group bacterium | reverse complement strand
TTTTATATTTTTTTAATTTGTAAAAAGTCTAGTTCTACTGGGGTTTCACGACCAAACATTGAGACAGCGATTTTTATTTTACCTTTTGCTTCATCTATGTTTGTAACTTTGCCTTCAAGATTTTTAAATGGTCCATCAATAATTTTAACAACTGAGCCAACTGAGATATCAATTTTAAACTTTGGTTCTTCTACTCCCATTCGTTTTTGTAAATCGCTAATTTCTTTTTCGTCAACAGGGGTTGGAGTAGTTCCTGCGCCAATGAAACCTGTAACGTTTGGAGTATTTCTAACAACATACCATGAATCATCAGTAACTATCATTTCTACTAATACATATCCTGGAAATATTTTTTCTTCAGTAATTTTTCGTTTTCCATTTTTAATTTTTATTTTTTTTTCTGTTGGAACAAGGATGTTAAAAATTTTATCATCCATATCCATTGATTCAATTCTTTGTTTTAAATTTTGTGTGACATTCTCTTCGTAACCAGAATAAGTGTGAAGAACATACCAACGTCGTCCTTGACTTAATGTTTGTATTGACATATATCTAAGTTTAAAGTTAAAAGTTTATAAAGTTGCAATTGTTTATTTTATAATAAACTTAATTCCTTGATTAAAGCCAAGATCTAAGGCGCTTAAAAAAAGAGCTACACCTATGCTGATACAAATAACTAATATTGTATAGTTGTAAGTTTCTTTTTTTGTAGGCCAAGTAACTTTTTTCATTTCCTCAATTGAGGATCGAACGTATTTAATAATTTTTTCCATATTTATTGTATTAAAAAACACCCCGTCTGGGCGTTTTATTATTCATAATTATTATCATTAATAATAATACATAGTCAAAAAACTTTTGTCAATAGATAAAATATGTTATGATTATTTTAACTATTTGAATAATTTAGTGCCCATTCAGTGTTCAATATTTTTTTAGTGATTCAGACAATTATGATTAATAATAATTTGAGTTTTTATAGCGTTAAAATTTTAGCGGAAATAATTCGTGATATTTTGTATTTTCCTGTTTGGTGGTATAGCCGTGGATTAAATAATGTTCTTAAGTCTCTGGGAAAATTTTTGATTAACAAACAAAAATCTTTGGGTTTATTTGTTTGGATTAAAAATATTTTTAAACCAATGTATGGCCAGTACGATTGGCAGGGGATGTTAATTAGTTTTTTTGTTAGATTAGTTCAAATTATTATACGAAGTTTTGTAATGTTGTTTTGGTTGGTTCTAGTAGCAGTAATTATTTGTTTCTGGCTATTATTGCCATTGTTGGTAATTTATGAAATTATTTTTCAATGTAATTTTATAAATAGTATTTTTTAAAATTTTAATAAATGACAGAAAAAGGTGATTTACAATTTACTACTTGTCAGCCTTGCGCAGGAACAGGCACTAACAATAATGGCTTAAAGTGTTCTAATTGCGCAGGTTTAGGTTTGGGCGTTTTTTATTCTGGAAAATTTTATTATTGGGGGTTGGTATTCGGGCGAGCAATGATTAAGTTAAGACATTTAAAAAAAAATTTACATCTAATTTTAAATTTAATCGCGTTTGTTTTAGGTGTTTTAGGATTAATTGCCTTGGGTTGGTGGTTTTGGTTAATTAGTAATAATTCAAATGATTTAGCTTCTTTTGCTTTTTGGCAAATTAAGCATTGGTTAATTTTAACATTTTGGATTAGTGTTATTGCTGATATGTTTTTTGTTTATAGAATTAGTGAAGAAGGAGTATCCAAACAAAAAATTAGCAAGCCTAAATATAATGAAAAAATTGATGCAACTGATATGCCAAATAATTGGCATCAATTAAGTAAAACTAAAGCAAAATATAAAGTTGAAGTTTCTTCTGGTTTTGATTCTGAGACTATTAAAGTTTTAGAAAATGCCTATATATTGGCTGATGTTGCGCATAATGGTCAAGTATGCGCAAAACATTTATTTTTTAGTTTGTTTAAAAATAATGATGTTTTAGCTGTTTTTTCTCGTCTGAATTTAAATTTATCAGAATTAATGACTAAAATTGAAAGTCAATTAACTTCTTTACCAATTAATAAAGATAAGATTATTTTGAGTAATGAACTTAAAGAAATTTTAATTTCTGCTTATTTGACAGCTAGAGATTTAGGGCAGAAAAAAGTTAAGCCAGCTTATTTAATTTTGCCCATTTTGGCTAAAGATAAGGTCTTGTCAGATATTCTTTATGATTTAGAAATTGATTCTGATAAAATAAATAATGTTATTCAATGGTTTGCTGTTTCTGAAAAATTAGTTGACAATTATCATCTTTATCGTTCTAAAGCTAGATTTAAGCCATCTGGCAGTATGGATCGCGCTTATACGGCAGTTGCTACGCCTGTTTTAAATCATTTTGCTTTTGATTTAACATTATCAGCTAAATGGGGTCGTTTAGAATTATGTGTTGGTAGAGAAAAAGAGATTGAGGTAATTTGGCAAAATTTGGAAAGTAATCAATGTGGTATTATTTTAGTTGGACAGATCGGTGTTGGCAAAAATACTATTATTGGACAAGTCGCTTGTTTGATGGTTGAAGAAAATGTGCCTAAAATTCTTAAAGATAAAAGATTAATGGAATTAGATCTGTCTCGTTTGTTAAGTGGTGCTTCACCTGAAAAAGCGGAAGAAAGACTCATGGTTATTCTTGATGAAATTACGCATGCCGGTAATATTATTTTATATATTAATAATATTGAAAATTTAATGGGCATTACAACAGGAGAGGAACAAAGCTTAGATTTATCTGAAGTTTTAGCTAATACAATAGAAAGAAAAAATTTAATTTGTTTAACAACCTCTACTAATGAAAATTATGTTAAATATTTAGAAAATAAGCCATTGGGAAATGTTTTAGCTAAAGTTATTATTAGCGAGCCAGAAATAAATCAAGCTATTCAGATTGTTGAAAGTAAAATTAATTTTTTTGAAGCTAAACATAAAGTTTATTTTTCTTATAATTCAATTGCAAATGCAGTTGATCTAACTGATAAATATATTCATGACAAATATTTGCCTGCCAAAGCTATTGATATTTTGGAATTAATTGCAACTAAAGTTGCAAAAACTAAAGGAATTGATAGTCTTGTTACTGAAAATGATGTAGCAAAAGTTGTTAGTGAAGTAACTAAAATTCCTGTTGCAAAGATCACTGAATCAGAGAGCGAGGCATTATTAAATTTGGAAGAAAAAATTCATCAGCGAATGGTTGATCAAGTAGAAGCTGTAAGTATGGTGTCTGCTAGTTTGCGTCGCGCTCGAGCAGGCTTAAGAGATGTCAAAAGACCGATCGCTAATTTTCTTTTTATGGGACCAACAGGCGTTGGGAAAACTGAACTTGCTAAAACAGTTGCTGAAGTTTATTTTAAAGATGAGGAATATATGATTAGATTGGATATGAGTGAATATCAACATCAAGATAGTGTTGAAAAAATGATTGGAAATTCTGATGGAGCGCTCGGGTATTTGACAGAAGCTGTACGTAAAATGCCATTTTCTTTAGTGCTTTTAGATGAATTTGAAAAAGCTCATCCAGATATTCTTAATTTATTTTTACAAGTAATGGATGATGGTCGTCTAACTGATGGACAGGGGAAGACTATTGATTTTACAAATAGTATTATTATTGCCACTTCTAACGTTGGAGCTGTTTTTATTCAAGATCAAATTATGGCTGGCGTTGGAATGGAAGAGATAAAACAGAAATTAATTAATGAACATTTGAATAAAGTTTTGCGACCAGAGTTGATAAATCGTTTTGATGGTGTCATTGTTTTTAAGCCATTGAGCATTGATGATGTTAGACAAATTGCTAAATTAATGTTGGCTAAAGTTGGTAAAATGCTTGAAGCCAAAGGTTTTGGTTTTAAAGTATCAGAAGAGGGAATAAAAAAAATTGCTCAAGATGGTTTTGATCCAAAATTTGGAGCTAGACCTTTAAGGCGATTAATTCAAGAAAAAGTTGAAAATGAAATTGCTAATATAATTTTAATAGGAAATCTAAAACGACGTGATGTAATAATAATTAATGACAACGCTTTACTGGAGATAGAAAAGGGGAGAGCGTTGTAAAGTTTAAAGTTTAAAGTGCAAAGGTTAAAGCGTAAATGTTAATATTGGTATGAAATGAGAGTGCCCTAAAATTCAATTTTGTAATTTTTGTTGATTAGAAATTTTTAATTTTATAATTTTTAAATTTTTAAATAAATCTAAATTTTTAATTTTTAAACTAATTAAATTAAAAATTAAATTATTAAAAATTATTTATAAAATTACCTGTCCCGCTTTTGCGGTGAAAAATTATAAAATTAAAAATTTCTAAAAGCTATAAACTCTAGTGCTCT
>JAHITL010000114.1 GCA_018817545.1 Patescibacteria group bacterium | reverse complement strand
TTATGATGGATTAGTTGAATATTTAGGCGGTAGACCAGCGCCTGCTTGTGGTTTTGGGATAGGAGTGGAAAGGGTTGTTTTAAAAATTAAAGAAAAAAATATTCCATTAAAAGATGATGATCAAGCTAATATATTTATTGCTCAACTTGGTGATCAAGCCAGAAGAAAGGCTATGACATTATTTGAAGAATTGCGTCGAGCAGGATTACAAGTAAGACAGGATTTTACTAAAGATAGTTTAAAGAATCAATTAGAAGTAGCTAATAAACTTGGGGTTAAATATAGTTTAATTTTAGGTCAAAAAGAAATTGTAGATGGAACAATTTTGATTAGAGATATGGAATCAGGCATTCAAGAAATTGTTGATTACAAAAAAATCAGACAGGAAATTACTAAAAGGTTAGATAATGAAAAGTAAGTAATGTTTTGTTTAAAGGATTTTGTTAATGAAGATCCATTGGTTTGGGAGATTAAAAAAACAGGAATTTTGTTAAATTAAAATGGGAAAGAGATAAAATTAAAAGAGTCTTTAAAATATTTTATTTAACTTATTTAACACACATTTTTTATAATATTTTCCAAATTAGGAAAAATATAAAAAGTAAGAAAAATTTATGATTAGATTTAAGAAAAGTTATTTGTTTTTTGTTGCGGTTTTAGTTTGCGGAGTTGGGATTTTAGGTAGTATGACTGGTGTTGCAAAAGCAGACGTAACTTCAACTTCAATTTCAACTCCAACATTCAGGATTATGACCCAAAGCGATTCAGGTGATTATATCGGACAGAATAAGTCGTGGGATTTTTCCAGCAGTAATAATTCAAAAATTACTATATCACAGGCAAGCAATAGTACAGTATCTTTTAATGCGAGTAGTTTCAGTATTTCTAATATGTCCTTTGGGTTTGCGGCTGAATCTGGAAAAACACTATCTCCAGGTCTTCATACTCCAGCTAAAAGGTTGCCTTTTAGAGATTTTTTTAATGGGATAGATATTGGTGGGGATGGACGAGGTTGCAATACAATTCTTGGTGCTTTTTATGTCCATGAATATGTTATGAATAATGGCGTATTACAAAAAGCCGCTATTGACTTTGTGCAAATTTGTGGACCTAAATCAACTGATATTAATGCCGTGGTTCCAAAACTTTATGGTTCTCTCCGTTATAACTCAACCATTCCAGATTCATGCAATAGTCAAGGTTGCGCGGACGTGAAAAAGAATGTAGGAATTACTGTTGTTCCAGTGAAGCCTGATTTAATAATAAGTGATATAAAAATTGAGAAAAGAGAAGGTGATAGCTGGAAATATATTTATGTTACTGTAAAAAATAATGGTGGCGATGCGCTTCCATTTAATCAAATAATGGGTATTACAATTAAAGATTTAGACACAGGAAAAATATATGGATCCGGATTAACTGATCGTATTATCGTAGGATATAATAAAGATGTGTCTTCGGCTGATCCAATAGTAGAAAAAAGCTCTGGAATATATAATTTGGAAGCAACGGTTGATACAAAAATAGAAAAAAGCTCAGGAACATATACAGATGCATATAATGAATCCAATGAAAATAATAATACTTTCACAAAAACGATTACTATAAGCAATAGTAATAAGCCTGATTTAAAGATTGACGGTGTTTCAGTAATGCCAATTAGGGATAATCCTAATGCAAAAGATATCGGTGTTTATTTTAATAGACTTAGCTCACAAGATTTTAAACAATATAGGATAAAATTGTATGATAAAACTAGTGGTTATACTGATTATAAAACCGTTATTAGCTACGCACAGGGTAATGTTGATTTTTTCTTAAATCCAGGAAAATACAATTTATTATTTACTATAGATAATGATAATGTAATTGATGAATCAAATGAAAATGATAATACTTTTACCAAAACAGTTGTGGTGGCAGAACAAGCTCCAGCAAAAACATGCCTTGAATTAGAAAATATTCAACAGAAATATTTTAATATTTGTAGAGATAATGGATTTTTTTCTGATGTTTGTTTTAATAAGTTTTCAGGCGAATATCAAGGGTGTGGCAAGAGTTTAAAAAATGACTGTACGGAAAATAATCTTAATGCTGATAAAAATATCCGTTGTTCCATTCCAATGCAAGGATTAGAGTTTCAATGGTATGTTATTCCAAGCAGTTATTATAATGTTACTCCAGATGGCATTAGCAATGGTATTATGGGTGAATATGGGATGCAAGGTAGAATAAATGAAACATGTTCCAACATTTGCGCTGCCAAAAACTTAAAAGCTGAACCAAAATGCGCGGGATGGAATGATATTAAAAATGCTTGTCGTAAAACTGGCACTATTAATAATCTTATGAGCGCTGGGTCAAGTTGCAATGAAATAAATTCTAATAGTCAAACAGGTCTTGATTATTGTTGTTGTGGAAATAGCGTGAATAATGATATAAATATTTCATCTTGTGTAAAAGAAGGTGAAAGTTTAGGCGCTGTTGTTCCAGATAATAATAAACAATGTTGCGCAGGATTACGGTCATACATTCAACCAGGAATAATTGGAACAAGAGGAATCTGTAAAAAAATTGAGATTTATTTTCCACAACCGATAAAAATTGATCCTCAAATAACACAAATTAACACAAATGCAAATCAACTTCATAATAATCAATTTGATGAAATATTATCAGAATTAAAACAATTGCGTGATAGAATTAAAGAACAAGCAAGTGAGATAAGGTATTTAAAAAAATTGACAGTAGGAGTAAAAGAATTAGCACAGGGAGCAAAAGATGCTATAAATAATTTTATCACTTACGGAGTTGATAAGAATACACAGAAATTAGGCGCTGGTGAAAGAGCAGCTGTTATTAATTCATATAAATCAGCATTTGATAAATTGCCAGAAACAGAAGCCGAATTAATTGATGCTATTAAAATAGCAAATGGAAGATTTCCAAATGTAACAAGTGATAAAGCAGAAAAAAAAGCAAAAGAACAATTTATAAAAATATACAAAAAAATAGCAGATATGAATGATGCTAATGATAGTGCTGCTATTAAAGTAATGGCATATGGTTTAAGACAAAAAGCTGAAAATAGAAGTTTGGATAGTGAAAAAACAGGAATTAAAACATTCAAAGGTATTTTTAAACATAATCCTTCCACAACAGAAGATTGGAACACAATGCAAGCGATTACTTATTCTGGAGCAAGTAGAGAAAAAGATTCTGACAGAGATTTATTGCCAGATGATAGAGAAAAAGAATTAGGCACCAATCCATTGAAAGCAGATACTGATGGAGATGGATTTAAGGATGGAGAAGAAGTTGCCAGTGGACATGATCCGTTAAAAAAGTAAAAAGTTAAAAGTTGTTGGAAAAGGATTTTTATTAGATAATTATAAAATAATTATAAAATTTCTAGAAAGGTAGGTGGGATTTATG
>JAHITL010000113.1 GCA_018817545.1 Patescibacteria group bacterium | reverse complement strand
TCAATTGACGGTAGCAATACAACTTTAAAAAATTTATTGCGGATTCATAGAGGCATAAATCGAAAAAATAGATACAAAATGATTTGTCAAATTTTAAAGAATTCATGCCCTAAAAAACCCTAGAAAATTAACTTAAGCCTTATTTTTTAATAAAAACTCAGTATTAAAATTTAAATGAAATGGATTCCCGCTTTCCGGGCTCTGCGGGAATGACAAAAGGAAATTTATCTTACTTTTCTTACTTTTCTTACTTTTCTTACTTATCTTATTTTAATTCTTATTTTAATTCTTATTTCCAAACTATTTTTTTACCAGTTTTAATATACCATTCACTTATATTAACAAAACGATCATGAGGCATTAAAATATTTTTACCAGAGAATCCCTTGACTTGCTTAGATTGAATATAAGTATAGCTTGGACTATAAAGAAAAATAGCAGGGACGTCTTCCGATATTATTTCTTGAAATTTAACATACTTATCACGTCGTGTCTTTTCATCATTAATTAATCTGGCATCCTCTAATAATTTATCAACTTCTTTATTCGCATAATCAGCAATATTTAAACCAACTTGACCAATTTGCGATGAATGCCAAAAAGCATAAGGATCAGGATCGGCGCCAACTAATTCGCTGTAAAGCAACGCTGAAAAAGATCTTTGCCTAACAATTTCTGATTGAACTTTATTGCTTGAAACTAAATTAATTATTGTCTTAACATTAGCTGACTGCCAAAAATTAGATATTTCTTCAGCTACTTTAGCATATTCAGGTGTATCAACTGTAGTTAATTCAACTATCAAATAATTCCCGTTCTTAGCTCGCCACTCCCCAGCTCCCAAGGATATTTTTTCTTCTGCCTTTTTTCTAATTGCCTCACTAGTTGAAGTTGCCTTTATTTCTAAATTAGCTTGATCAATTTCATTTTTACTAATTTTTATTTTTTTCCAACCAGCTTCATCTAATAACGTAGTAGTTGTCGCTATATTATAATAATATTTTTTTATGTCACTTTTATAAGCAAAACTTTCTGGTAAAATTGACCCATCAATTACCACGGCATTTTGATCATCAACAGCAGTTATTATTTTATTTTTATCTAATGCAAAAGCTAACGCCTGACGAACCTTTTTGTCAGATAAAGCAATATTAGTCTTAGAATTTAAAAATATAGCAGTTAATTGTGGCAATCTTAACTGAAAAGAATTAAAAGAATCTTTAGCAACAACTTCTTTTTTGTATTGTGTTGGTAAAAAACTTATTCCATTAATTAAATTATTATTAAACGCTGAAATTAATTCTGAAAAACCAGCAAAAAATTTAAAAGTTATTTTATCTATAAATGGCTTTTTGCCATAATAACTATCATTTTTTAATAAAGTATATGATCGAATATTGCCTGAATTGTCCTTAACTGATGATTCAGCTTTATAAGGACCCGAACCGATTGGTTTTAAATTTAATTCTGCCAAATTAGCTGCTCCAGGAGCAATCTGTTGCCATAAACTTTCAGGCAAAATGCCAAAAGTTAATAAATCCAGAAAACCAGCATAAGGCTCAGATAAAGTAAATTTAATAGTATTATCATCAACCTCCTCTAGCTCAACTCCAATAAAACTCAATCGTAATGTTGACTTATATTGAATATCCTTAATGGCATTAAAAGTAAAAATTATATCATTTATTGTCAATGGACTATTGTTGTGCCATTTAACGCCAGATCTGATTTTGATAGTATAACTTTTTCCATCTGGGCTTATTTCATAACTCTCTACCAAATCATTAATTAATTTTCCATTTTTATCTCGTTTAAATAATGAAGAAAAAATTAAAGAAGCAATATCGCTATCAGTATCACTTGCGCTGGAATAAAGAGAATTAATATGTTTAGGTGTACCTATCAATCCCTCAACATACTCTCCGCCATTAACTGGTAAATTTTGACTGTGCTTTATATAAAATTTAGTTCCTAAAAAAATAAAATTAGCTAGAATAACCAATAAACAACAATTGATAATCAATAACTCTTTAGAAGTTAAATAACGACCTATATATTTAAATTGATTAAAATTCGGCCACATAGTTTTTGTCAAAGAGTAAACCAATTTCTTATCTAAATTAATCTGAGCCTGACTATCTTTGACCAAACTTTTTTTCAATTTTAGCTTAGCTAAATATTCTTTAAAACAACAAAAAAAATTAGTTAAAACTGTCTTAACTTTATTAAACCCCCTCCTAATTTTATCAATAATTAATGAGCCCACTTTAAAAAAAAATTAAATATAACAAGAAGTGTCTTAACCTTTATGAATAATCATATTAGCTAAAGAAATAAGAAAAAATAAAACAGCTAAAATTATAGTGACAATAAATAATTTTTTTTCTATACCACGTTTAGTTCGATAAACATTACTAGATCCGCCAAAAACATTACCCAAACCGGTTCCACGACTCTGCATTAAAATAGAAATTGCTAATAATATCGCAATAACCATTTGAAATATTTGTATATTTTTGACAAAAAACATGTACATAAAAAAATTTTTAATTTTTAATTTTTAATTTTTAAATAATACTTTAATTTTTAATATCTAAATATTTATTAATGCTTATAATTTAGTTGTTTTTTGAAATTTATATTAAAAATTTAAGTATTATCCCGCAATATGCGGGAAAAAATTAAAAATTATAAAAGTATTATTTAACTACTTACCTTTAATCGTTCTATCAATTTAATAAGAACGTCAGGTTGTTCTACTACAAATTGAGCTAAGATTTTGCGATCTAATTCAATTTCATTTTTCTTAAGAAGATCTATAAAACGTGAATATGATAAACCATGCTGACGAACAAAAGCGCCAATTTTAATCTGCCACAATGCGCGAGAAGTTCTTTTCTTCTTTTTACGATCAGTATAAGAATGAACACCAGCTTTCAATACAGCTGTTTTAGCTAAACGGATCAACTTTTTTCTACCCCACTTATAACCCTTAACTTTTTTAAGAAGTTTTTTTCTTTTTTTAACATGGCTTGTTCCTCTTTTAACTCTTGGCATAGCATTATTTATGATTTATGAATTAATTTTCAATTGATTATATTCCATTGAAAATTGCATTATTTAAAATTAATTGAAAACTAAAAATTGAAAATTGAAAATTATTGAGTGTTAAATATTAATTGTATGGCATTAATCTTTTAATAATTTTTACTCCTGTATCACTAACTGTAATATCACGTCGTTTAGTACGAGTTACATTACCTGATTCACGCGCATTAAAATGATCTTGACCAGCTTTACGATGTAATATTTTATTATTTCTCGTAATTTTAAACCGTTTTGCTGTTGCTTTATGTGTTTTAATTTTAGGCATAGCTATGATGTAATAATAAAAAACAGGTCTAATCGCCTGATTTTCATTGGCTGTATTATTGTTTATTAAACATTAATATATTAAACTTTCCTCCCTGTTTTGTCAAGCCTTGTTCAATTTCAATATTTAAATCTTCACTTTTCTTTAAAACTTCAATAAATTTTTCAATTACTTCCCCTGCTTTTTCTGGATGTTGTTTTTCGCGACCCTTAAGCATAATTTCCACTCTAAGCTTATCACCTCTTGCTAAAAATTTTTTCGCTTGATCAATTCTAAAATCAAAATCGTGCTGACTAATTCGCGCTGACAATCTAACTCCTTTAATCTCCACTTTTTTCTGTTTAACTTTCTGACGCTGAATTTCTTTTTCTTTTTGATATTTAAACTGACCAAAATCTACAATCTTAACTACTGGAGGAGTAGCTTTAGGATTAACTTCAACTAAATCTAAACCGACTTCCAAAGCCATAGTCAACGCTTTACTTATTTCCATAACACCTAAATTTTCCCCAACTTCATTAATTAAAAAAACAACAGGAGCTTTAATAAAATGATTTACTAAATTTTTTTTCTTTGGATCAATAGGTTTTGGTTTGTGATAGACTCTTCGCATTATTTATTATTATATTAAAATTATTAATTTCTTCTAATTTTTTCATATTCTTCAACTGATAATTGAATGTCATGTAAAATCTTTCGTAATATAGTCTGTCGCCAAATACTCCTTCGAGTATAAAATTTCTTTAAGCAAAAAACTAATAGCTATTTTTATTATTATGGAGCGGGTAACGGGAATCGAACCCGTATCTCTACCTTGGCAAGGTAATATAATAGCCACTATACGATACCCGCAAAATACAATAAATTAACTATAACTTATTACAAAAAAAATTTCAAGGAGTTATATTAGTCTAGCTCATTTCGGACAACAAACTATTATTATTTTTTAATCCTCTTTTTCATATGCATACACAAGCAACTGGAATTCTGTAAATTACTAAACCAATATATAAGACTAAAATAATTAACAATATTATTAAAATTGTTTTTTTAATTATTTTTAAAACTTTTTTCATATTTTTAAAATATTTAACATCAAATTAATTAGTAATAAAATATTAATTATCTGAATTAAATAATCACGATTTTTTTGAGCCTATTACTACGCTCACTAATTTTTTCTTGTTTCATAATAATCATAAAAATACTGCTAATATTAATATAAAATAGTCTAATTTATATCAAAAGTCAAAAAATTTTGTCAAGCGCCGTCGTGATTTGCTCAACCTGCGCTTTTGGATCAGAAACTTTACCGACAAAAATATTGCGGGCAGAGTCAATTTTTCGTTTTGTAGTTTGATCAAGCATAATTATTTTTTCTTCTTGAGTTTTAATAACTTTATTGCGCTATTTGCGAATACATCAAAATCACTGTCAGTCTTGTTCGGCTCATTCAAGCTATTTTTGTAATAAATATGATATTCTTTTTCTGCTAATTCTTTTGCTAATTCGTGTGATATTTTTCCGGCATTTTTCAAAATATCTTTTCTGTTAAGTTTCAGAAACTCATTGAGTCTTTCTATCCAATCTTTCATATACATCGGGATTCTTTGCATCGCTTGTCCTTCGGCAAATACGAGATATTGTTCGACTAGATTATTTAACACCAGCAGTTCTTGCTCATTCAAATAATTTTTGGCGACCAATGTCTCCTCTTTTGTCGGCTTATTGCCCCTAAAATTCGTTAACCCAATATTTAGTTTTTTACTGTCTACCCTGTTTGCAATTATCTCCGCAACGGTATTTCCTGTAACCGCATAATGGACCTTGTTTTGAACTGTTTTGAAAAATAAAATACTCTGTTCATCTGTAGGATCATAATCAACGCTAGTAACGTAAATATCGGTAATCTTTCGGTAAAATCTTTTTTCAGAAGTGCGTATTTCGGCTATGCGACGCGTCAATTCTTCGAAATAATCAAAAGGCAAATCAGGGTTTTTTAACCGCTCATCATCCAACACAAAACCTTTGATAATATACTCGCGCAAATGAGCGGTCGCCCATTGGCGAAAAGCCGTAGCGATACTGCTTTTGACGCGATAACCAACAGAGATTATCAAATCAAGATTATAATAATTTGTTGAATAATTTTTGCCATCGGTGGCAGTTGTCAAGAAATCCTTTACAACTGAATTTGTCTGCAACTCGCCCTCTTCAAAAATATTTTTTATATGTTGGCTTATATTTTGTTTGGTTGTTTGAAAAAGATCTGCTAATGCATTTTGAGTAAGCCAAACGGTTTCGTTTTCAAAGCGAACATCAATTTTCACTTGACCATTTTTGGCTTTATAAATAACAATTTGTGATTTTTGATTATTTTTTTCATACTGCATTTATTATCTCATGAATTGATTAACGGGAACATAATCTTTGACATATGTTGGTACGGTTTCGCGAAATCCATTTAATTACTTAAACTCTACCATTGTAAATCCAGCAAAATTCTCTCGGAAATTGTTGATTGTTTATTCCATTTCTAAAATAGGTCTGTCGCCGAATACCCCGCATTTGCGGGGTATTCCCGCTTTCAAAAAATATTTTATCAATGAATAGCGGGATCAAATTTTTAGAAATTTTTTTTATAAATAGTTATAAAAATTATTCACTCTGCGGTCTGTCAATCGTTAATATATCAATTTTTGCCTCACCGCCAGCTATTTTTACTACATCTTTATCAATTTTTTTAAATTCCTTATAAGCGTTATTATAATGGTTAACTGTTGTTGACATACTTACTCCTAATTTTTTCATAAAATCATCATAACTTAAAATATGACGACCAAGCATTTCAACATGTTTTCTAATATCTTTAGCGCTTTCTTCAATTTGTAAAGCGCGTAAACCTTGCAAAACAGTCTGCAAATAAGCTAAAAACGAAGTCGGTGAAACAATAATCACATGCTTTTCTTTAAAAGCATATTCAATCAAATCTCTAGTATTCACCTGCACTGCTCCAACTTTATTGATTAATAAATCATAATAAATTGCTTCTGAAGGAATAAACATAAAAGCAAAATCCATAGTATTTTCAGAAGGCTTAACATATTTAGCAGTCTCATCAATACGCAATTTTAAATCTTGTTTAAATTGCTTTTCCAACTTCTCTCGCGCTTCAGCCTTTTGACAATTCAAAATCTTTTCATAATTTTCCAAAGAAAACTTAGAATCAACTGGAATAATTTTTTCTTTAACAAACACAACCGCATCAACAATAGTGCCATCTTTAAATGAATATTGCAT
>JAHITL010000112.1 GCA_018817545.1 Patescibacteria group bacterium | reverse complement strand
GCTAAAATTTTACCAAAATTATCAGGAGCGTTCTTGGCTATTAAAAATCCTCTATAAAATAATAATAAATATAAAATTACCAAAATAACAGAAAAAATCAAGCCTGTTTCCTCTCCAATAATAGCAAAAATTGAATCACCACTTACCTCTGGTAAATACGAATACTTTTGTCTAGACGCTCCTAATCCCCTACCAATTAAACCGCCAGAACCAACTGCTATTAAAGATTGATTAATTTGATAACAAGTATTTTGGCGAGAATAATCAGAATTAACAAGACATTTAAAACGATCTGCTTGATAAGGCTTAAAATGAATCATAATAATTAAAGCCAAAATACAAATCAAAATAATAAATAAAATGTGCTTAATATTTCCACCTCCTACAAAATAAACTAAAAATGATGTCAATGTAATTATAAATAAAGTGCCGAAATCTGGCTGAAGCAACATTAATAAAGCAATTGCGCTAAAAGCAATTAAAAAAGGGCCTATTCCTTGAGCAACTTCTGTTAATTTATTTTTTCTACCTTCTAGCCAAGCTGCTAAATAAAGCAAAAAAGTAATTTTAACAAATTCAGATGGTTGCAAAGAAAAACCAAAAATACTAATCCAACTTTTAGCAGTTCCCCAATCGCCACTCAATCCAGGAATAAAAACTAAGGTTAATAAAATAATGGAAAAAACTAACATAAAAAAAGCATATTTTTTCCATTTGTGATAATCAATTTTAGAAAAAAACCAATAAACAATCAAACTTAAAATCAAAAAAAATATTTGACGCTTAAAAATAAAATAACTATCGCCATATACATTATAAGAAGCTACTGAAGAGGCGCTAGATAACATTATTAAACCAAAAATAATAATTATGCCAACTAAACAAAGCAAGCCTTTATCGCCTGCCCTATCTTTAGAAACACCAAATAATATATTAAAAGATCTTTTTAGATTAGACATAAAAATAAAAGCATTAAAAACATAAAAAACACTAGAGCAAAAAATAATTTTTTCACGGCGTCAGAATCCTCTTCGAGAGATTCTGACGGAGCACAAAAATTTGGAATTTTATACCCCGCAAATGCGGGGTATTCGGCGACAGACCCGAAATGACACAATTTTTAATTCATCAGCATTACAGCTCTACAGTTTTATAGCTTTTTATTGAAAATTATTAACTGAAAATTCAATGAAAATTTTAAATTGAAAATTAGATATTCTTATCTAATAAAAAAATAATCAAACCAATAAACGCACTTACGCCTGCAATTACCCAAAAACGCATAACTATTTTTGGTTCAGACCAATTTTTTGCTTCAAAATGATGATGGATTGGAGTTGAAATAAAAACTTTTTTATTAAATATCTTTTTAGAAATCATTTGAATAATAACTGATCCTGATTCAATTACAAAAATAAAACCAATAACAGGTAAAATCATAACTGAATTAGTAAGTAGCGCGATAACGCCTAATGTTACGCCTAAACTCATAGCTCCAGTATCTCCCATATAAAACCTTGCGGGATTAATATTAAACCAAAGAAAAGCTAATAAAGCTCCTACAATCACGCCACAAAAAGTAGCTAGATCAAACTTGCCATTAGCAAAAGCAATTACGCCAAAAGCTCCAAAAGCAATAAGTAACGTACCGCCAGCCAAACCATCTAAGCCATCGGTTTCATTAACTGAAAAAGCAGTGGCTATAATAACAAAAACAAAAATTAAAATATAAGACCAGCCTAATTGAAAATCACCTAAAAATGGGATATGAAAAATATCCCAACCCAATTTAAAATAAAACCACCAAGCACCAACTAAAGCAATTGAAGTATAAATCAATAAACGATGGTAAATATTTAAACCCCCGCCACCCAAAAGACCCTTACCTCTAACATCTAACCAATCATCAAACAAGCCAACTAAAGCAGTTATAACAAGAACTCCAAGTGGTAATAAAGTCTGACTTCTAGAAAGAAAATTTAAATTTTTAAAAAATTCTCCTGGCAAAAATTTAGCTAAATAAAAAAATAAAACAGAAAAAATTAAAACAGTTACCCAAATAAGTACCCCCCCCATTGTAGGAGTGCCACTTTTATGAGCATGCAACTTACTAAAAATTGGCGTCTTACCGCTATTTCTAATTTGCTTACCCAATTTATATTTATATAAAAAATGAGTTAATAATGGCGTCCAAGCCATAGTAAAAATAAAAGCTAATGCTGTTAACAATAAAATTTTCGCAATATAAAAATCAAACATAAAAAAATAAAATTTTCACCGCAAAAGTAGGACAAACCCTTAATGACTTAACTCAAATACTATCTAAAATTAATAAGATACAAAGCTATTGCGCTCATCAAAAGAGTTAAATTAACAACGATAGATGAAATTAACAACAGATGAATAACAAACTTATTCTCTTTATAAATATTTATTATTAATAATAAATTTAATAAAATAAAAAACAAACCAATAATAGGAATAGTATATATTTTAGAAATATCACCAATTAAATTAACGCCAAAATTCACATTATAATGTAATATTACTAAATTTTGACTAACTATAGAACAAATATAATAAACAAATACCCAATTTAATATATTTAAAAGCAAAGCAATAATTAAATAGACTCTAATATAAAAAGAATCTAATAAATGCCAACAAGTATCCGCTAAATTTTTGCGGATAAAATAAAAATGTTCAGTTATTTTTAACCAGTCTATTTTCATAAATATAATTCTACCACATCCTCTTCAAAAAACCACCCCTATTTAATTTACCTTGCGACAACAAAAAACAAACAGTATAATGTAAATAATGAAACAATTTTTTAAAAGTGAATTTTGGGAAGTTGGTGGAATCAAGTATTTAGTAACAGTTTGGATAGAGAAAAAAAATAGAATCACAGCTTCAATTAGTAAAAAAGGTATTGATATAAAAATACCTTATTTTTTAAATAACGAAAAAAGACTTAAAGAATTAATAAAAATTAAAAATTTAATTGAAAAAAAAATTTTAAAAAATCCTAAAAAATTTGAACCAAAAATTCAAAAAGAATATAAAGATGGAGATGTATTAAAAATTGGTAATATTGAATATTTTCTTAAACTAGAATTTAAAAATAAACAAAGCAGTTCTGTGTCAATAGTTGATCAAATAATTAATTTATCTATTTCTAACAATCTTTCTAAAGAAAATCAAAATAAACATATATCAACATTGCTAAGCAGAAGTATTGCTAATCAAAGGTTGCCTGAACTTCAAAAAAAAATTAAAGAATTAGATCAAAAACATTTTAATCAAAAAATAAATCAAACAACTTTAAGCAAAATATTAAATTGTTTCAAAAAGCGTGAAATAAACAAAATTTCTTTTAAACACAATAAATCAAACTGGGGCAGTTGCTCTAGCGCTGGAAATATTAATATTTCAACTAGATTACTTTTTGCTCCAAGCGAAGTATTAGAATATGTTTGTATTCACGAATTAGCTCATTTAATTGAAATGAACCATTCAAAAAATTTTTGGGCTATAGTAAAAAAAATAATGCCTGATTACAAAGAAAAAATAAAATGGTTAAAAAAAAATAATAATATCTGCGAATTTTAATGTGAATTTTAATATTAAAAAATTTTATGTTATAATAAATTAGCATTTTGTGTTCTATATTTTTCTTACTTTTCTTATTTCTCTTATTTATCTTATTTTTTTATGATAAGCGATGAACAAATAAAACAAATTTTAATTAAAGCTGAAATTGTGCCAACAGCAGAATTTGATAAATTAGCCGCTAACGCAATACTTTCTAATAAAAAAATTACAGACTATCTTATTGAAAAAAGAATTCTTACTAATGCGATTCTTTATGAAAGTATTGCCAATTTTTTTAATATCCCTTTTATTGATCTCAATAACCAAATAATTCGCAAAGATGTCTTAATGAGTATTCCTGAACCAATTGCAAAAGCTCATCAATTAATCGCTTTTGAAAGCGATGATAAAATAATAAAAATAGCAACTTTAGATCCCGAAGATTTAGAAATTTTTGAATTTATCAAGAAAAAAACAAATTTAGAGCCAGAAATTTATTTAACTACACCTGAAAAAATTAATGAAGCAATAAAACAATATCACAAAAGCTTAAGTACTGAATTCAAAAATATATTTGACGAAGAAACTAATGCAAATAATGAAGAGAATTTGGAAAAAATGGCAACAGCTTTACCGATTGTTAGAATCGTTGATACTTTATTGGAATACGCTATTTTTGAAGAAGCTAGTGATATTCATATTGAGCCGGAAAAAAAAGGTTTAATCATTCGTCATAGAGTTGATGGTATTTTAAGAAATGTTATGGTTTTACCTAAAAATGCTCAATCAGGCGTTATCGCTCGCATTAAAATTTTAGCTAATTTAAAAATTGATGAACATCGTTTACCTCAAGATGGACGATTCAAAATTTCTACAAAAGATTATAACATTTCTTTTCGTGTTTCAATTATTCCAACTTTTGACGGTGAAAAAATTGTTTTGCGTTTATTAAATGAAAAAGCGCAAATATTAACATTAGAACAGCTCGGTTTTCAGCCTAGTTGTCTAGCTATTATCAAAAAAAATATTTCCAAACCGCATGGAATGATATTAGTAACTGGCCCAACTGGATCAGGAAAAACTACCACTCTTTATACTGTGCTTAATATTCTAAATACTCCTGAAGTCAATATTGTCACTATTGAAGACCCAATTGAATACAGAATGCCACATGTCAATCAATCACAACTTAATCCAAAAATTGGCTACACATTTGCAATGGCTTTACGCGCATTTTTACGACAAGATCCCAATATTATTATGGTTGGAGAAATTCGCGATCAAGAAACAGCTGAAATCGCTATTCACGCTGCTATGACAGGGCATTTAGTTTTATCAACATTACATACAAATGACGCGATAACAACATTACCTCGTTTATCTGATATGGGCGTTCCTGCTTTTTTAATTGCTTCCACGACTAATATTATTATTGCGCAACGTCTAGTCAGAAAAATATGTCCAAACTGCATTCAAAGCTTTAAACTAGACAAACAAATAATTGATGAGCTTAAACAACAACTAGATATTACTGGCATTATGAATACATTACAAAAAGAAAAAACTATTATTGACGCAAAAAAAGGATTAGAATCTTTGTTGTTTTACAAGGGCAAAGGATGTAAACAATGCAATAATTCTGGTTATAAAGGACGCATGGGGATTTATGAAATATTAGAAATAACCGAAGAAATATCAGAACTTATTTTAAAAAAAGCCAGTCCATTAGAATTAAAAAGACAAGCCATCAAACAAGGAATGTTAACTATTGTTGAAGATGGTTTTATTAAAGCCAAAAACGGCATTACAACCATTGAAGAGATCATGAGAGTAACCAAAGACTAATTAATTTTTAATTTTATAATTTTTCACCGCAAAAGCGGGACGGGTAATTTTTAAAATAATACTCTAATTTTTAATATCTAAATATTTATTTATTTGCATAATTTAATTATTTCTTAAAACTTATATTAAAAATTAAAATATTATCCCGCAATATGCGGGAAAAAATTAAAAATTAAAAATTTATTCTTATGTCTATAAATTTATCACAAACCGACGAACAAATTGACGAACAAAAAAAAGATAATTCAGATACTCTGGTTGGCAGAGTCGCTAAATTTTTATTAAAATTTAATACCATTCCATTATCGGAAAAATTATTTTTTATTCAATATTTAGGAATTATGCTTAAATCTGGTATTCCATTATCAATTAGTCTTAATACTTTATCAGTTCAAACAACTAATAAAAGATTTAGTAGAGTTATTAAAGATGTCGCGACTAATGTTGAAAAAGGAACAACTTTTACTGAAAGCTTAAAACCACATGAAAAAGTTTTTGGGCAATTTTTTATTAACATGATAGAATCGGGCGAAATTTCCGGAAAATTAGAAGAAGCATTAGTACAACTTTATATCCAATTTAAAAAACAATATGAATTAACCTCTAAAGTAAGAGGCGCTATGACTTACCCAGTTGTTATTCTTACAGCAATGCTTGGCATCGGCACTTTTATGATGCTTGTTGTCGTGCCACAAATAACAGTGATGTTTAAAGAATTTGATGCTGAATTGCCATTTATGACTAAACTAATTATTTCTATTAGTAACGGACTAGCTCAACACAGCATTCTTTTTCTTATTAGCATAGTTTTATTTATCATTTTTATGACGAGTATTTTAAAAACTCATAAAGGTAAGTATATTTTTCAATTAATACTTTTAAAATCACCTATTTTTTCATCTATTATTAAAAAAATTAATTTAGCTCGTTTTTCCAGAACAATTAGCTCGCTTCTTAAAACAGATATTATGATTGTCAAAAGTTTTCAAATAACAGCAGGGGTTATAGGAAATCTGCATTATCGAAAAGCAATAAATGAAATGGCTGATAAAATTAAAAAAGGTGAAAAAATAAATGAAGCTATTTCTTGTTATCCAAAACTTTTTCCACCAGCTGTCATTCAAATGATTTCGGTTGGAGAAGAAACTGGAGAATTAGATTATATTTTAGGCGAGCTAGCGCAATTTTATGAAAATGAAGTTGATCAAATTATGAATAATTTGCCATCAATTATTGAACCTATATTAATTTTAACTCTTGGTGTAGTTGTTGGCGGAATGGCTATTGCTATCATTATGCCAATGTACACTATAACAAGCTCTATGTAATTATGCTTAAATTTTTTAAAAACAATAAAGGCAGTATGCTAATAGATGTAATAGTTAGCATAGGTATTATCGTCTTACTTTCAACGATATCTATTCCTTTTTTCAAAAAATATCAACCTAATTTAAAATTAAATGGAGCTGCTCGTGAACTTGCGACTGATTTAAGATATGCGCAACAATTAACTGTTACTGAACAAAAAATCCATCAAGTTGTTTTTGATATAAATAATAATCAATATCAAATTTTAAAAATTGATACAGCAACAACTACTATTAAAACAGTAACATTGGATTCTGAAATTAATATTAAAGAAATTACTGGTCTAACTGACAATAAAGTAATTTTTAATTATTATGGCGGAGTTGCTTACTCTGGACAAATTATATTATCAAATATTAATAATTTAACTATAACAATCAACGTTAAACCATCTGGCTATATTCAATTAGAATAATTCTATGCTAAAAAATAATTTTAATAATAATAATAATGGCTTTTCATTAATTGAAATCATGATTGCTTTTTTAATTTTAGTAATAGCTTTTATTGGCTTAATTCAAGCTTTTCCTTTTAGTCAAATTATGATTAAGACTGCTGAAAATTCTTCTAAAGCATCTTATTTAGCGCAAGACAAAATAGAGCAATTATTATCATTAGGTTATGATAATGTTTCCATTGGCACAATTGAAACAAAACAACGTTTAGCAACAAGCTCAACTGATTATCTCTATTATTTTCAAAGACAAACAACTGTTGATTATCTCGATGGCAATTTGCAAGTTTCAGCTAGTAGCACTGGCATGAAAAAAATTTCTACAACAGTTTATTATACTAACAACATATCTAAAACAGAAAAATCTTATAATATTTCAACAATAATTAGCCAAAGATAAATGAAAAATAAAATAATTAAAAAATCTGGTTTTACGCTAATAGAAATAATTGTCAGTATTTCTTTATTTGTTGTTATTATGTTAATTACTGGATCAATATTTTCATTAGCGCAAAAATCTTACAATAAAAGCTCAGATTTAGCTGAATTAACACAAAACGGTCGCGTTTGCCTTGATCGCTTATCAAGAGAATTACGTCAATCAGTAACTATTATCACTGAATTACCTCCAACTGACAATATTCCTGAAAATCAACCGCCTAATCAAATATTTTTTCAAGATGGACACGACACTAGCCAAATTACATACCTGCGTTATTATTTAAACAACAATGAATTAAAAAGAGAGCATAAAGCCTATTTTTTTGAAGATAATCCATTAATCTATGTTGTTTATAATAGCATTGACCAAAATGATAACCCTCCACAAGAAATAATTTTAGAAGATTACACAGTCGGAGAATATTTTAACCAATTAAAATTTTGGGGATCAGACGGTTTAATAAATATCTCTCTTAAATTAATAAAAAATACAAATATTTTTGCTATAAAAACCAGCGTCTTCGCCAGAAACTAATTTAGCTATCTCCGACTTTATGGACTTTCAACTTTATAAACTTTACAAACTCTCGACTATTTCACAACTTAAACAAAAAGATGGCGCTGCTCTTTTAATTACTATTTTAATAATGTTTTTACTTTTATTTTTAGGGATTTATGTTCTTAATTTTTCTTTAACTGAAACTAAAATTGCCAATAGTCAAATTAATGGAACAAAAACATATTATCTAGCTGAAGCAGGAATAAACGAGATGGTTTGGAAATTAAAAAATAATGCAGACTATAAACAAAACTTTGAGACCAACCCAACTTGGACAGATAGCTTTACTCGCAATGAACCATTTGGCGCTAATAGCGGTTCTTACACAACTTCCATAGTTAATACTAGTCTTGCGCATGGAACAATTACCTCTACCGGAATATCCAACGCAGAAAACAATGCTAGCCAAAGAATAATCAAAACATATATTTACAAAGCATTAGGACAAGCTAATATGGGCGATAATGGCAGTTATGCTGATGGAAATATAAATATTTCTTTTAGCAAAGTAAATTTTTACGATGGCAATGCTCATTCCAATAATACATTTACTGTCAACGGGTATGGCACAATAGTTAATATTAATAAAGACCTTAACGCTGTTGGACAATATACAAAAAATTGGGGAGCAACTGTTAATGTTGACGGGACTATTCATTCAGCAAATTATCCACCTGCAGCAAATCCAATAGCTATGCCTGCTGTTGATTTTGATTCTGATAATCCTAACTCTTATAAAAATAAAGCAACTCATGTTTACACAGAAACCCAATTCGATGACTTGCTAAAAAATAATCAAAATTTAGTTCTTAATGATCCGATAACTTATGTTAACGGAAATATAAAATTGCGAGGCAATCAAAATTTAACAATCAATGGTCTTTTAGTATCAAACAATGATATAACTATTGGCAGTAATATATGCTGGAATAGCCGCTGCGGATTAAGTTCAATTACAACAAATCATACAACAGGTAATCCAGCAGGTATTTTAGCTAAAAGAAAAATTATTTTTGATATTTTTACAGGCACAGTTAATATTACCGGTTTAGTTTATGCCAATGATCAGCTTAGTATTTTAGGCTTCCCTTTTGGTCTCAATTTTACAATAGTCGGAGGCTTAGTTAGTCGCAAATTAACTATAACTAGCTTTTATTTTCGCATTCTTAATATTTATTATAATAATGCTGTTTTAGCTGATGCATTTGAAGCAACTCAATTTTCTCCGACAATCACAGTAGAACACTGGGAAGAAGAATATTAATTGTGCTATAATAAAAATATCAAAATAATTTTTAATTTTATAATTTTTCACCGCAAAAACGGGACAGGTAATTTTTAAATAATTTTTAATATTTTAATATTTAAATATAATGTTTTTTAATAACAATTCAAATTATCCAGTTGGATTGGACATATCAGATTTATCACTTAAATTAGTCCAGCTCAATAAAATTCATAATAAAATCAAAATCCAAGCTCTAGGCAAAATCAATTTGCCAAAAGGCATTATTGAGGATGGAATAATAAAAAATCAAGTAGAATTAATTAAAGCTATAAAAACATTAATAGCCAACCCACATTATGGCAAAGTAAGCTCAGAAGAAATAATCGCTTGCTTACCAGAAACAAAAACTTTTATCAAGCTAATTGAAATTGATAAAACTCCTAATCCATTGGAAGAAATTATTAGTCAAGAGATTGAAAAACATATTCCAATGTTACTTAGTGAGATTTATTATGATTGGCAAATAGTCAAAAATTCACTTGAAAAACAATCTATCTTAATTGGCGTAACACCTAAAAATATTGTTGATCAATATTCCGACTTATTAGATCAAGCTAAATTATCAATTGTTGCTTTAGAAATTGAATCAATCTCTATTTGTCGTAGTTTATTAACAGAAGAAATTTATTCATCATCAATATCTTCGGCAGCTGTAATTCGCCAAAATCCACAAAAAATAATTTCCAAAGCTGGAAATTACGGTATTATTGATATAGGAGCTACTCGAACTTCTATGATTTTTTACTCAAAAAATACTATTTTATTTACAGTAAGTATGCCAATTTCTGGCAGACAAATTACTGACGATATCGCAACTACATTAGAATTAAGTCAAGATTTAGCAGAAAAAGCAAAAATTTTTTGTGGTCTTGATAAAAGTAAAGCTCAAGGTATAATAAAAAATATATTAACAGATGTTGTTAAAAAATTAATAGATAAAATTCAAGAATCTTTAGAGTTTTATAATTCTCATTTTGCTAATTGTGGAACTTTAGAACAAATTTTGCTTTGTGGTGGAGGCGCAAATATAAAAGATTTAACTCAAATTATCAAACAAGCAACAAATATTGAAGTAAAAATTGGAAATTCTTTAATTAACTTAGCTAAAGTTGATGAAAAATTCTCAAAGATTTTTAATGAAGAGTACACATTTGATCTTAATTTACTTAAAAAAAATAATAAAAATAACCAAAAACCAATATTAATTACGCAAGATATTAATTCAACTTTTGCCACAGCTATTGGCCTAGCTTTAAGAGGAATAATAATAGACGAAATATAACTTTATGTTAGTTTTAAATTTAATTTCAAAAAAATTTAAAAAAGAAATAAAATTAAAACATTTTTATCAATTAATAAAAAGGATAAATTATACTTTAATTATTATTGCCACTATTACCGCCACTATTTTATTATTTGCTAAAATTATTCTACAAAACAATTTTATTGACATTGTAGGACAGACTAGTTTAATTACTAAAAATAATCAAAATTATAATAATAAAATAAAAGAAATTAACAATAAATTAAAAACTGTCTCCACAATTCAAAACGACTTTATTGTTTGGTCAAAAATAATTGAAGATATATCAAAAATAACTCCGACTAATGTTACATTAAATCTAGTAAGAATGGATTCAACTAATAGAAATATTAAATTGCAAGGCAAAGCAAAACAACGATCTGATTTATTAGAGTTGAAAAGTAATTTAGAAAAATCCACTCTATATAATAGCATAGACCTTCCTATAAAAAATCTTTTAGAAAAAGAGGATATTATTTTTGAAATTAACGCTAAAATTAATCTTTAGATTTATGAAGTTGATCAATCTACCAAAAATTAATTTGTTAAAAAAGATTATAATAAATTTAATTATTTTTTTATCTATTATTTTTACTTTAATATCCTTTATTATTTTACCAACAATCAAAAATATTAATCATATAGGCTCCGAAATTGAAATACAAAAAGTAGATTTAGAAAAAAAGTATATTAAAACACAAAATTTAAAACAAATATCAGCAGAATTAAACAAAATGGAACCTATGCTAAGCAAATTAGACCAAGTTTTTATTAATAAAAATAATGAACTGGATTTTATTACTCTTACTGAAAAAATTGCTACAATAAATAATGTTTATCAAAAAATTAACCTTGGAAGCGATCAATCAATAAAAAATGAAACCTATAAAAAAATTCCTCTTCAACTATCAATTCAAGGCGACTTTATTAATCAACTTAATTATTTAATTAGCCTTGAATCACTCAATTACTATATTAATATAAAATCTTTAGAGCTATCCAAACAAGAGATTGACATTACTAATAGTAAAAAACTACCACTAACATGGCTAAATCTAAAATTAATTGCCGATACTTATTGGCAATAAATTATTTTTTTGTCATTAAAAATATGAAATTTAGTATAACAAAAATAACCCACAGAATAATTAGTCGCTATATTTATAGCTTATTAATTATTTTTATAATAGCAACACTAAGCTATCTGTTTCTATTTCTTTACAAAAACTTTTACCAAGCAATCATACAAACAAAAGAGACTATAATATTAAAAGAGAAAGTTGCAAAAGAAATTATTAATATCAACGAATTTAATAAAGTCATTGATAAATTAAACCAAAAAGTAACACTACCTAAAATCACCTCTAATCTCAATAATCCGTTTGATTAATGTAGGAACGCGCTGTGGCACGTTCCTACGATGACGCAATTTTTTTATAATTATTGATAAATTTTACAATTTAGGCGCTATTTGACGCAATCTTTTTATAATTTTTGGTAAAATTTCTATAACTTTTTTAATTTCTATTAACGTAGTATTTTTACCTAAAGTAAATCTAATTGAGCTATGAGCAACTTCTTCGCTGATTCCCATAGCTAAAAGCGTGGATGATGCTTGTAAACTATTTGAAGCGCAAGCAGAGCCAGTAGAGACAGCTATTCCTGCTAAATCAAGAGAAATTAAAATTGCCTCCCCTTCTGCTCCAAGAAAAGAAAAATGAGCATGAGATGGCACGGATTGATTTAAATCAGTATTCAAAATAGCATCTGGTATATTTTTTATAATCCCAGTGATTAATAATTGCCTTAATTTGGCTATTTTTTTATTATTTTTTTCTATTGTTTTTTTATCTAATAATTTGATAGCCTCTCCCATTCCTACTATTCCAGACACATTTAATGTGCCACTTCTTCTATTATTCTCATGATGTCCACCAAGTTGAATAGCATCAAGTGGTGTGCCAGTTTTTACAAACAATGCGCCAACACCTTTTGGTCCATAAATCTTATGACTAGAAAGCGACAATAAATCAACATGCAAATGCTTTGTAGAACAATTTAAAAAATTCACAGCTTGTGTAGCATCAGTGTGAAAATAAATTATTAATGGCTTGTCTCCGCGAACTTTTGGATCAGCTTCTTGCCATTTTTTTAATTTTAGTTTATTTATTTTTTGAATCCACTTTCCAACTTCATGTATCGGCTGAATACTACCAACCTCACTATTAACATACATTATTGAAACAAAAACAGTATTATCTTTTATTGCTTGTTTAAAATCTTCAACATCAATAATCCCATTAGATTTAACAGGTAAAAAAGTTACTTCAATTCCCTGTACCTGTAAAACTTTAAATAATTCTAATGCAGCAGGATGCTCAATAGAAGAAGTAATAATATGAAATTTATCATTAGGATTTTTTCTTTTTAAAGCTTTTATTACTCCAAAAATAGCTAGATTATCAGCTTCAGTAGCGCCTGAAGTAAAAACAATTTCCGAAACTAGACAATCTAAAAATTCGGCTACTTTTTCCCTAGCGATATCAACTCCCATCATTGCTTCTTGTCCAAAGCTATGGACTGAAGAAGGATTACCAAAGTTATCACTAAAATAAGGTAACATAGCTTTCAATACGCCTTTATCAACTGGCGTTGTTGCGCTGTGGTCAAGATAAATTGATTTATTCTTTATAGACATAATGTTTAAAAAAATTTTCACCGCAAAAGCGGGACAGGTAATTTTTAAATAATACTTAAATTTTTAATATCCAAATATTTATTTGCTTTTATAATTTAGTTATTTGAAATTTATATTAAAAATTTAAATATTAGAGTATTATTTAAAAATTATAAAATTAAAAATTAAAAATTTTATATAGCCTTTACTTCTTTTACTTGAGGAATAAGTTTTTTAATTTTTGCTTCAATCCCCTGCTTTAGAGTTATTTGCGACATTGGACAATGCATGCAATGACCCATTAATTCTACTTTTAATATACCTGATTTTTCGTCAAAATTAACAAAAAATACATCTCCTCCATCCATTTGTAACGATGGCCTGATTTGTTCAATAATTTCTTTTATTTTTTCTTCAACAGATTTTATTTTACTATTTTTTTTAATAACATTTTTTTTAATCATATTATTTATCTTACTTATCTTACTTATCTTATTTATCTTACTTTTCTTATTTTTATTATTTCTGATAATTATCAACAGCCTTTTTAAGCGCCTTAACTGCCAACATTGAACAATGAATTTTTTGTTCTGGTAAACCGCCTAACTCTTTTACTATTTTATCATTATCGACTTTTAATGCCTCTACTAATGTTTTATTTTTTACTAAATCAGTTAAAACAGAAGAAACAGCAATAGCTGCAGCGCAACCCATTGTTTCAAATTTTACATCTTTTATTGTTTTGTCTTTTATTTTTAAATATATTTTCATTATATCACCACAAGCAGGATTACCAACCCTACCGACAGCGTCAGCATTTTTAATTTGTCCCTGATTATGAGGTTTTTGAAAATGTTGAATTACTTTTTTAGAATACATAAAAATTAGTTAAAAGTATAAAGTTAAAAGTTAAAAGTTATTTGTTTTGTATTTTACTTTTTAATTTATACTTATTTTTGTTCCTTTTTCTATCCAATTATAAATTATTTTAGCTGGACCAACTCCTAATCGGATACATCCATGAGAAACAGGCTTTCCTAAATGATCTTGTCCTTCTCTGTAACCATTCGGCCAAATTGGTAATTCATGAATACCAAATTTTTGACCTTCAATGCCCAACCAATAAGGCATCCATAATCCATACGGCGACCATGCCTTAATACTTTTATTGCTGATTTTAAAATTACCTTTTGGCGTTGTGTTATTTTTACCGCTAGAAACTAAAAATTCCCCTAATTTAACATTACTCAAAAAATAACTCAACGTTTGCTGTTTTAGATTAACTTCTATTTTTTTAGCTAGCTTAACTCCAAATGTCTTATTTAACGGATCATAACCCTTATTAATTTCATCTCCATCTTTATAACCATCTCCATCAGTATCTGAATTAGTTAAATCGGTTTTAAATTTTATTTCCATTCCATCTGATAATCCATCGTGATCATAATCATTATCTTTCATCTTTACTTTTTTAGGATTCAATGGTGAATAATTATTTTTTACTTCATCGCCATCATTATAACCATCACCATCTGTGTCAACCTTTTGAGGATCTGTTTTATATAAATTTACTTCAAGTTCATCGCTTAAACCATCGTTATCTGTGTCAACTATATTATTCGCCAAAACTGGCAAAGCTATAAATAAAATAATTATAAAAACAACTAACTTTCTCATAATAACAAGTAAAAATTAATTAATATTAATAGCTTAACATATAATAAATTCCTTGACAATTCTAAATCTTTTACCTATTATGATTATGTAGCTAAGAAAAATTTTAGTTATTATTTTTTTTAATTTTAATTTTAAAAAAATCTTCAAGGAATTAATTTTTAATTTTCACATAATCTTAATTGAAAATTGAAAATTGAAAATTGAAAATTAATACAAATATGGCACATAAAAAGGCTGGTGGCTCAACAACGTTGGGTCGTGAATCAGAAAGTAAACGTTTAGGTGTAAAACTTCAAGACGGTCAATATGCTAAAGTTGGCGCTATTTTAATACGTCAACGTGGCACTAAATATCATCCTGGATTAAATGTTAAAAAAGGCAAAGATGATACTTTATTTTCCACGATTGCTGGTTTTGTTAAATTTACCACTAAAAAATTACTAAAATTTAATGGTCAATTAAAAGATAGCAAAATTGTTAATGTTCTACCAACGGCTCCAATAAAAAAATAAACAAGAATCAAAAAACCCTGGACGATCAAGATTTTATTCTTAAGTCCGGGTTTTTTGTTATTAAGAGTCTGTCGCCAAATAACGTATTCGGCAACAAATAATTTAATTTGCCTTATTTGTAAAATACCAAGTCAAAACTTCTTTAGCTATTGGAACTGCTACACTGCTACCTTCGCCTCCCTGTTCAACTAAAATAGTAATAACTACTTGTGGATTATCATAAGGCGCGAAACCAGTAAACCAAGCATGAGTTGGTTTTTTATCAGCCCACTGAGCTGTTCCTGTTTTACCAGCAACAGGAACAGGAACTGATTGCAAATTACGTGCGCTGCCAGCAACAACTGTTTGTCTCATGCCTTCTCGAACAATTTTTATATTTTCTTTTGATACAAAATCTTTTTTAATCAATGTGCTTTCAACTTGCTTAATTTTTTTATCATCACTAGTCAAAATTTGACTTACAAGATGTGGTTTATATAAACTGCCATTATTAGCAAAAACAGCTGTATAATTTGCCACTTGAAGTGGTGTTACTGAAATATCGCCCTGACCAATAGATAAATGATAAGTATCACCAATATACCAACGTTCACCTTTAGTGGTTTTTTTCCATTCTTTAGATGGCAAAAAACCTTTAGACTCATTAATAATATCAATGCCAGTTTGTTCACCTAAGCCAAAAAGTTTACAATACTTTATTATATTATCAACGCCCAAACCAACAAAATTATTAAAACCACCTCCTATATAATAAAAAAAAGTATTAACTGATTCGGCAATAGCCTTTCTAACATTTGTCGTGCCATGACCGCCAACTTTCCAATCAGGAAAAAACCACTCACCTATTCTTAATCCACCATTACTTAAAAAACTAGTATTTTCATTAATTATTTTTTCTTCCAAAGCAGCGACAGCCATAATTGGTTTAAATGTTGATCCAGGAGGAAATTCACCACTTATACAACGATTAAATAAAGGATTATCTGGATGATTAATTAATTCTTGATATTCTTTTTGACTAATGCCTTTAGCAAAAGAATTATTATTATATGAAGGCACACCTATCATAGCCAAAATTTCCCCATTATTTGGATTTAAAACAATAGCGCAAGCTCTTTTAACTTTTAATTTCTCTAACTCACTATTTATTGTTTCTTCTAATTTTTTCTGCAAATTTATATCCAATGATAAAACCAAATTATGACCATCTTCGCCAACAATCTGATTAATTATTTTTTTCTCTTTACCTAAAGCATCAACTTCAATTTGTTTTTTACCTACTATTCCTTTTAATTCATTCTCAAAAAAATTTTCCAACCCAGTTTTACCAATATAATCAATCGGTGAATAATTACTATTTGTTTTAGCTAATTCTTTTTCATTAATTTTACTAGTATAACCCAAAATATGAGATAAACTTAAACTAGATAAATTATATTCTCTCCTAGTTTTATTAGATAAATAAACACCAGGCATTTTGTCAGATTCTAAATATAATAACATTGCTTTTTCATATTCAATATTATCAATAATAAATAATGGCTGATAAGATTCTAATGATCTATATTTTATTTTACCTAGAATAGTTTTAATATCAGCTGGACTTAAAACTCCTAAAATTTGACTAATACGTTCAATAATTTTTTCTTTTTCTTTCTCATCTTTAGGTAAATCAGCTGGAATAAAATAAAGCAAAAAATTAGCAACATTTCTTACCATTGGTTGATGATTTCTGTCATAGATTATTCCCCTTTTTGGTTCAATACGTTCAATTCTAATACGATTACCCTCTGCCAAATCATGATAATATTCCCCCTTTACTATCTGCAACCAACCTACACGAAATAAAATGATTAACAAAAAAAACAATAAAATTAGATTTATTTTAAACAAATTAGAGAAATTAAAATTCCTGCCAATAGTCTCTTTTTCTGAACCAACTGACAAAAAAACCTGTTGAGTCCAATCCAAACGATGGCGATCCTTTAAACATCCATATTTATTTTCACCCTCTTTTATAACAAAAGGGTCTATTATTTTTGTTGTTCTTTTTTTAAATCCCATTTTAATTATCTAACATATTTTAATAAAAAAGTTGGACTGAATCTTTTACTAAAAAAATTAATAAAATAAAAAAGTATTGCGACTGCTAATAAATTTAAAATTAACTGCAATATTTTATCTGACCAAAAACTCCAATCAATTATTAACAAGTTTTCTTTATTAAATAAATTAAATAAATAATTAAAACTATTTAAGAAAAACTCATAAATTATAGTAGCTAATCCAGTTAAAGCTAAAAAGGAATAAAGCGAACGATTTGTGAAAAAATTTGCTAATAACAAATTACTAAAAACTATTGTTAAAAATAAACTTATTAAATGCATACCAAATGGAACAAATAAAAAAATACTCAATAACCAGCCCAAACCGATTGTCCAAGCAAGCGCATAATCTAAATTTACCAAGCTTAAAATAAAAATCAAAACAACCAAAATTAAATTTAAATTATCCAATCCAGCTGGCAGACTATTAATAAAAGATATTTGAAAAATAACTAAAGAAATAATCAAAACAATGTTATAAATTATTTTTTTAAACATATTATTAAATTAATTTTCACAGACTTTAGCCCCTAATTCCTAATCAGCCTCTCTCCTATTTTGAAGACGTCTCCAGCCCCCATTAATACTACTATATTATCTTTTTCAATATGCTCTCGTAAATACGCCTCACATTTTTCAAGAGTTGAGATATTCTTTACTATTTGCCTAATTTCTAATTTATGATTCATTATTCCTATTTTTTTTACTAGATCATTACTGCTGACCCCTCCTTGCTCTTCTCTG
>JAHITL010000111.1 GCA_018817545.1 Patescibacteria group bacterium | reverse complement strand
TTAATAAAAGCTGGATTATTAACTAATATTGATAAGTCAGTAAATATAGATAAGCAAAAAAATATTTCAGAAGCTATAAAAAAAGTTGGAGATAATAATTTAGAAATGATTAAAAAACTATTGGATGAAACAATAACTTTTGGAGATATAAAATTAGTTTTAGCTATTAGGGCACGCCAGCAAAAATAAAATTTTTATAATGAATAAACAAACACAGCAAAATATTTTAGAATTAGTTCATAACAATTATAAAGAAATTGCTAGTGATTTTAATCAAACTAGAAAAAAATTTCTTTGGCCTGAATTAATTAAATTAACTAATTCAGTTAAAAATAATGATAAAATTTTAGATGTTGGTTGTGGCAATGGAAAATTATTAGAAGCGTTTAAAAATAAAAAAATAAATTATATAGGAATAGATAGTTGTAAAGAATTAATAGAATTAGCAAAGCAGAATCAGGAATTAGGAATTAGGAATCAGAAATTTTTGGTAGGCGATATTTTAGAATTAGATAAGTTGCAAAAAAAAGATTTTGATTATGTTTTTTGTTTGGCTGTTTTACCACATTTACCTGGTAATGATTTGCGCTTAATCGCTTTGGAACAATTAAAAAATAAAATTAGTCAAAATGGAAAAATTATTATAACTGTTTGGAATATGTGGTCGCAAAAAAAATTTCGCAAATTTTTATGGAAATTTGTTTTGCTAAAATTAATTAATAAAAATAAATTAGATTTTGGAGATATATTATTTGATTGGAAAAATAGTGCAGGCCAAGCTATTAGCCAACGCTATTACCATGCTTTTACTAAACAAGAATTAAAGAGACTTTTTAAAAAAGCAGGATTAAAAACAGAGAAGTTCTATAAAGATAAATATAATTATTATGTAATTTTGAAAAAAAATAAAAATGGTTTTTAGTTTTCGTGCATTTATGTCATCGTGGAGTGTTCGTTTTAATAATGAACATCCTACGGTGATAGAACGCGCCATGGCGCGTTCCTACCGCTCATAATAATTATTTATTCAATCTCTTTAGCCTTAACTTCAGTTAGAATCTTTTTTCTGATTTCTCCCATTAATTTCTTGTCAGCTTTTAAAAATCTTTTTGCGTTTTCTCTACCAACTCCTAATTTGATTTCGCCAAATGTATAAGAGTTGCCACTTTTATTAACTACGCGATATTCTACTCCCATATCTAATAAATCTCCTGAAATGGAAATGCCTTCATTATACATAATATCAAATTCGCAAGTTCTAAATGGCGCCGCAACTTTATTTTTTACTATTTTGGCTTTAACTCTGTTCCCGATAATTTTATCACCTTGTTTGATCATAGCTGCTCGTCTTACTTCAACTCTTACTGAAGAATAAAATTTTAAAGCCATTCCGCCTGTTGTTGTTTCGGGATTACCAAAAAAGACACCAATTTTCATTCGTATTTGATTAATAAAAATAACAACAGTTTTAGTCTTTGCAATAGTTCCTGTTAATTTTCTCAAAGCTTGACTCATTAATCTTGCTTGTAATCCCATATGTGAGTCTCCCATATCACCTTCAATTTCTTTTTGTGGAACCAAAGCCGCTACACTATCAATAACAATTACATCAATAGCATTAGAACGAACCAATGTTTCTAATATTTCTAAAGCTTGTTCTCCTGTATCAGGTTGACTAATCAACATTTCTTTAATATTAATTCCTATTTTTTGAGCATATTCTGGGTCAAGTGCATGTTCTGCATCAATAAATGCTGCTATTCCTCCAAGTTTTTGTACTTCAGCAAGTATATGTTGCGCTAAGGTTGTTTTGCCACTGGCCTCTGGGCCAAAAATTTCTATAATTCTACCACGTGGAACACCAAGTATTCCTAGTGCAATGTCTAATGATAAACAGCCAGTAGGAACTGCGTCAACATCTGTTTTTCTGGCATCGCCAAATCTCATAATTGAACCCTCGCCATATTTTTCTTTAATTTGTTCCATAGCTGTTGTTGCAGCTTGCATTTTTTCGCTAATTTCACTTGACACTTTAGTTGTTTTTTCTTTGTTTTCCATAGTATTATAATTATTTAATAAATAAAAAAAGGCTTCTCACGCCTCCTTGATGTTTTAAATATTAAACTATTTTTTGATTAATGGCAATAAGGACCTGTTGTGTATGCTTATGAAAAAGAGGATTAAAAAATAATTATCGTATAGACCCATAAAAATGCTAGCTTTATTGGAATTTAATAATTGCTAATCTATTATAGCCTGCTAGATCTTTTTTTATTTGTAATTTTGCATTTTTAAAATATTCTTTTATTAATTTTTTTATTAAAATTGTTTGGCTTGGATCAAATTCGCAGAATATATCAATATTATTTTTAAATTTATAGTTTTTATTTTGTAGTTCATTAATTTGTTTAAATAATTTTTCGTATAATTCTAATCCGTTCTTGCCAGTAAAAAGCGCGATTTGCGGTTCAAATTTTAAGCCAATGGAATCTACTGAATAATTTTTTTTCCAAGATTCGCAGACATATGGAAGGTTTGCTAAAATTAAAATTTTGGAATTTGGAGTTATAAATTTAGAATTATGAATTATTGGTTGTAATAAGTTTCCTTTTATAAATTTTATTTTTTTGTTTACATTATGCGCAAGAGCATTTTGTTTAGCAACTAGTAAAGCTTTTTTTGAAATATCTATTCCTATTAATTTTTGGTTTTTTGGTTTTTGATTTAATAATTTTGCTAAAGTAATAATTATGCATCCGCTACCAGTTCCTATGTCAATTAAAGTTGTTGGTTGAGAGTTATAATTTGTAAATTTTAATGCTTCACCAACCATTAATTCTGTTTCTGGGCGTGGAATTAAAACATTTTTATTTACATTAAAATTAAAACCATAAAATTCTTTATGTCCTATTAAATAAGCGATTGGTTCACCGTTAATTCTTCTGTTAATTAGTGTTTGGTAATTTTTAATTTGTAATTTAGTTAATTTATATTCAGTGTGAGATAAAATAAATTCTCGTTGTTTTTTTAAAATAGTTGATAATAAAATTTCCGCGTTAAGATGCGGATTTTTTATTTTTTTTAATTTTAATTTTAAAATACTCTCTTCTAAAATTTGTTTTATAGTCATATATTTAGAGTGGTATTGGGCAGGGGAGCCACCCCCTATTTCTTTAAATTTATATCATTATCAAAATTAAATAATACGGAACATAATATAAAAGCTGACCGTTAACTTCTTTTTTACTAAGATCACTTCTTGTAACAACAATACCGAATTCAATTTTTTTCTTTCTCATGTAATCAGTGGTCGGTATCAAATCTTTCGGATTAAGATTGTTTGAAAATTTAACTTCAATTGGTAATTGTTTATCACCTTGACTTACCAAAAAATCAATCTCTTTCTCACCTTGTCGCCAAAAACTCAGAGCTTCATTTATGTCGTTTCCTTTGTATTTTTGAGCCAAAACATTATAGACAACATTTTCAACGATCTTGCCGAACGACTGGGGAACTTCATCGATATGACTTTCTTTATAATAATTTAAAGCACAGGTAAAATTTACGCATGGTGTATAAACTTTTTTAAGGATTCGGCCTCGTTTAATCGGACTTTTGTGATACTTATAAAGAATTTCAAAAATATAACTCTCTTTTAGATATTCAAGATACTTATCCAAGGTTGCGCGCGATAAAGTAATTTCTCGCCCGATATTTGCCTGTTCAAAAATCGAACTGACATTATTCAAGAGGTGCCTCGCAATTAACTTGAATTCATCTGGCTTTTCAATGCTAAAGATTCTAATACAATCCTCAACAACCTTACCAATGACCGATTCCTTAATGTACTCGTGTTTTAATTCTATCGTTGGCAAATGATTTATCTCGGGAAATTGACCTGTTACTATATACTCGCGACTCAATTTAGATATTTCAGCGCCATGATAAGCATCATAAGAACTTAATTCACCAAAAAATTCCGGCAATTTCAATAAATCAAATTTCTCAGCCATTTTAA
>JAHITL010000110.1 GCA_018817545.1 Patescibacteria group bacterium | reverse complement strand
TTTTAACTTTTAACTTTTAACTGTATTTGTATTTGTATTTGTATTTTCTAAAAGCCAAAAACTGACAGCTAATAGCTGCCTTAAATTAACAAAACTTTAACACATATTAAGACGTAAAGCAAGTAAAAAGTAGGAATTAGGAATTAGGAATTAGGAATTAGGAATTAGGGGCTAGGGGGGTTAATATGGGAATAAAATTGGAATGAAAGTAAAACAACCTAAGTTAATATTTGTTCATTAAATTGATTTCCAAGCTAACTTTTTAAAATGTCTAAATTATAATTTTTTTAATAATTTAGAATTTAGAATTTTTTTTTGGTGTGAATATTAAACAAGCTTAAAGTCAAAGAATATCACTTTCATATAAACCTTAATTCCTAATTCCTAATTCCTAATTCCTAATTCCTAATTCCTAATTCCTAATTCCTAATTCCTAATTCCTAATTCCTAATTCCTAATTCCTAATTCCTAATTCCTGCCCCCCCCACCCTCTTGCATTTTAAAAAATAGTATGCAAAAATGTTTTAATAGACTTTAGTCCACAGTAGCGTGGACTTTATGCAATTGATAGCTCTCTTAATCTAAAATACCGACTTTAGTCCACAGTAGCGTGGACTAAAGTCGGTATTTAGCCTTTTTAACTAAATACTTTAGTCCACAGTAGCGTGGACTAAAGTCTAAATTATATTTTTAACCACTGCGATGACATTACCAGAACACAAAAGCACTGGTTTCGAATTATTCAACAGCGAAAGCTTAGAAAATATACTATGGCTATCTATTTCAGAGGCAGCTATTCTTGGTGGTGTCCAGACTAAAACTATTAGACGAGCAATCCAATCAAGCATTATAAAATACAAAATAACAAACAATCGCTATGAAGTAGATTTTGCTTCAGTCTTAGAATATCTGCATAGCAAGACTAAATTAAAAAATAAATTAGACCAATTTGGTTTAGGACAATATGTTGATAAATGGAGAGGGGAAATAAAAAAATAGAAATTAAAAATAAAAAAAATAGTACAAACAATTCAAAAAAAAGGAGGAGTAAAAATGGATACAATAAAAAACTGGTTAAACAGTTTTGCGCTATCTGAAAAAATAATGTATTTTGTGTTAATTATATTTATTATATACATGCTTTATGTATTAATAAAAAGCTAAATGTATATAATTATAATTATAATCAAAAAAAAGCAGAGACTTTTTAACACTAGCAATTTGTTATCAAAGGTCTTCTGCTTTTTCTGTTTTTATATTTTTTATTTTATTTTTTTTGTTATATAATAAATAAAATTATTTTATTTTAAAAAAAAATAACTTGCCAAATAAAAATTATTTATCAAAGTCGACTCTATTTTATAGAAAAATAGAGAAAATATTTATAAATTGGTATAAAAAAAATTAATTTATTTTAATTTATCTATTTTTTAAATCTAAATTTTATGAAACACAAAATCAAAAATTTAACTTTACTTATTGCTTTAATGGCAATAATTATGCCAACAGCTCCTTTGCTTGCAGAAGGAGAAACAGCTTCAACAACAGCCATCACTTCAACAACAAATGAAGCTTCAATAATTACTGATATTAATTCAGACGCTATAACAGCAACTGATATTGGGGTAACAAATGCATCACAAGTTAATAATGCAACAAAAGAGGAGACTAAAACAGTCGCAACAACAGGTACTATAATTGAGATTGGCGATACGACAGCGGAAAATACAACTATTGTTGTGCGTACTACTGATAAAAATAAAAAAACAGAAGATATAGTACTAGAAGTACAAACAACTAAAACAAGTCTATTGACAAATGCTAACACAAAAACAACTTTAAACGATTGGCTCATTGGAGATCAAATTACTTTTACTGCTAAAAAATTTTTAAACAGTGGGAAATTAGAAGCTAAAAAAATTATCAACAAATCTTTTAAGGCTGGCCAAAAAGGAATTAATGGAGTAATCAAAGAAATACGAGCTGATAAAAATACAATTGATGTAAATTTAGGAAAAAATATCTTTACATTAAATTTAACAGGAGCTAAAGTAATCGTTGGCACAACAACGTCAGCGACAATAAAAGATTTATTAGTCGGAGATCGTATCCGCGTTCGCGCTATTGATGATAAAGACAAAAATCCTGCCGCTTGGAAAGCCAAAAATATAACGGTTTTACGTCGCGATAACCATCTTTTAGCGCCTGCAATCAACTACGTAATATCAGTAAAAATCATCAGCCTACCAACTGATCTAAGCTTACCAACAATGATTGAAGCTGAAGTTTTACCTTCTAAATTTTATAAGAAAAACAATAGCGTTGATAATTCAATCATGACACCTGGCACAAAAATTTCTATTAATATTGATAATAAAACAATATTAGTACGTCGCTTTTTTGGTAAAGCTCTACTTTCTGAAATGAACGTTGGTGATACAATAAATGTAGTTGGTAAACTTAATAAAAAAATACAACAAACAGTTGATGAAATAAATAATAATGTCTTAGATGCCTCAGATAAACGCTTTGAAAACCACTCTATTGACGCCAAAATTATAAAAGATGAATCAATTCAAGTATTAGGAGTTGCCCAACGATTAGGTCAAATAACTGCCATTGATACAACAGCTAAAACTGTCACTATTACAATTTTACCAAAAAAAAGCCAAAAGAGATTCAGTCTTGCTAAATACAACTAATGAAACCAAATTTTTTCTCGATGGTAAAAAAGCAATAATTAACGATTTAATGATTGGTGATATGATAAAAACTAGAGGCGTTTACAATCGTAATAAACG
>JAHITL010000109.1 GCA_018817545.1 Patescibacteria group bacterium | reverse complement strand
CGTTTTTACGAAATAAAAAAAGGTAGTCGCTAACAACGACCTGAAGTAATTCAAGGGAAAGTGCCACAGAGACAATACTAGCTACGCATTTTGCGTGGTGAAAGGTGAAAAGTTATGCAGTGTTTAAGTTATGTTTGGATTTTTCAAATGTAATTTAAGCTATGTGTATTCTGCGTTGGTGACAACGATAGATGGTAAACCCTGTCTGAAGCAAGAGCAAACTATCCCTTTTGGGATAATGAAAAGTGGCTCGCTTGACTCTGTAAGCAATTACAGAGCTAGATAGATGATTATCGCTCGCAAGAGTACAGAATCCGGCTTATAGTTTGCCTTGAAATAAATAAAATTTAAAAATTTAGATATTAAAATTAGTTAAAAGCTTTAACTTTCTTTTAATTTTCCCAACCCCTAATTCCTAATTCCTAATTCCTAAAAGCTATTTATATGAAACGAAGTGAATTATATTTTTCTTTTCTTTTAGTTCCATTAGATTTTTTAATGATTATTTTGGCAGCTGTTTCTGCTTATAGTTTTCGTTTTGCTCAATGGGCTAGAGATATTAGGCCTGTCATTTTTAATTTGCCTTTTAGTGAATATTTGCGAATAGTATTATTGATAGACGCACTTTGGATAATTATTTTTGCTTTAGCTGGACTTTATGGTATTAGAAATGCTAGACATATGGCTAAAGAAATTTATCGTGTTATTCTTGCTTGTTCTACTGGATTGGTTTTGATTGTTATTTTAATTTTTTTCTTTCGTGAATTATTTTCTTCACGTTTTATAGTTTTGGCTGGTTGGTTATTGGCTATAATTTATATTAGTTTAGCGCGTATTACTGTAAGATTTATTCAAAGAAAACTGTTTAAATTTGGTATTGGCGTGCATAGGGTTGTTATGGTAGGGAATAGTAAAACTACTGATATTTTAATTCGTGAATTTGCTAGCCAGAGTAATTCTGGTTATGAAGTTATTAAACGTTTTCGTGATTTTAGTTTGGAATCCTCGCAGGAATTAGCGGATTTTATTAAAACTAAAGAAGTTGATGAAGTATTGCAAGCTGATCCTAATTTAAGTAAGGCCGAAGTATTGCGGTTATATGATTTTACTGATGAGCATTTTTTAACTTTTAAATATGCTGCTGATTTATTGGGCACAAGAGTTTTAAAAACTGATGTTACAGAAATTGCAGGAATTCCAGTAGTGGAAGTAATGGAGACTCCGCTGGAAGGTTGGGGGATAATTTATAAAAGGTTTTTTGATGTTATTTTTTCTTTATTTTTTATTATTATTTTTTCTCCAATATTAATTATTATTGCATTATTAATTAAATTAGATTCTAAAGGACCTATTTTTTATAAAAATGAGAGAGTTAGTAAAAACGGTTGTTTTAAGTTATTTAAATTTAGATCAATGCTTGTTCATCATTGTGTTGGGAGTGAATATGGCGATATTGAAGAGGCTTTAAAATATGAAAAGCAGTTAATTCTTGAAAAAAGTGTTAAAGAAGGACCTCTCTACAAAATTGTTGACGACCCACGTTTAACAGGGACGGGTAAATTTATTAGACGTTGGAGTATTGATGAGTTGCCACAATTTTTTAATGTTTTAATTGGCAATATGAGTTTAGTTGGTCCTAGACCACATCAACCTAGAGAAGTTGCTAAATATGAAAGACATCATAAAAAAGTTTTATCAATCAAGCCTGGGATTACAGGATTGGCGCAGATTTCTGGTCGTAGTGATTTAAGTTTTGAAGATGAAGTTAAATTAGATAGTTATTATATTGAAAATTGGTCTTTATTATTTGATATTGCTATTTTATTTAAAACCCCATTTGCTGTTTTAAAAAGAAGAAAAGTGGAGTAAATTAAAAAATTTCTAAATTATAAATTATAATGTCTAATAAAAATTTTAATTTCAAATGTCTAATTTTCTTATCTAATTTTTAGATAATTTAGCATTTTGGCTTAGAAATTTTGTTAGAAATTATAATTTATAATTTAGACATTTTCCGTGTTGTTATTGCCCCGCAACTTGCGGGGCAATCCATTTCATTATTAAATTTTAATACTGAGTTTTTTTTCTTTCATAATATTATTCACATTCCTGCCTCTAACTTTTGGATTGCCCCGCAAGTTGCGGGGCAATGACACTGTTTTTTTGTATTAAAGCAAGAGCATTTCACTTTCATTTCAATAATAATCCCTAATCTCTAATTCCTAATTCCTAATTCATAATTCTTTTTTTTATGAAAGTAGCTTTAATTCATGACCATTTAGCTCAAGATGGTGGAGCTGAAAGAGTGTTAAAAGTATTGGCAGAGATGTTTCCTGATGCCCCGATTTACACTTTGCTTTATGATCAAAAAAATATTGATAAATATTACAGTAACCGTCATATTGAATCTTCGATTATTCAAAGATTACCAGGCGGAGTTAAATTTTATCAATGGTATATGCCGTTTATGCCGATGGCAGTAGAATTTTTTGATTTATCTAAATATGATGTTATTATTTCTGATACTAGCTCTTTTGCAAAAGGCGTTATTACAACTAGTGATACTTTACATATTTGTTATTGTCATACGCCAACGCGTTATTTGTGGAGTGATACTCATCAATATATTAATGAGCTAAAATATAATAAATTTTTTAAAAAAATAATTTCTCTTGTTTTAAATTATATTAGAATGTGGGATAGACTTGCCGCTGATCGTGTTGATAAATATATTGCTAATTCTAATTTTATTGCTGGAAGAATACAAAAATATTATCGTCAATCATCAACAGTTATTTATCCTCCAGTAGAAACAGATAATTTTAAGATTTCTGATGTTGATGATTATTTTTTAATTGGTGGTCGCTTGGCATCGTATAAACGAATTGATATTGTTATAGAAGCGTTTAAAAAAATAAATAAAAAACTTAAAATATTTGGTGATGGTGTTGATTTAGAACGTTTAAAAAAAATTGCGGATAAAAATGAGAATATTGAATTTTTGGGACGAGTATCTGATGAAATAAAAGCTGATTTATATAGCCATTGTTTAGCTTTTATTAATCCTCAAGAAGAAGATTTTGGGATTACCGTTGTTGAAGCAATGGCTTCTGGACGACCTGTAATTGCTTATCAATCAGGTGGAGCGTTAGAAACAGTAAAAGCAGGCATTACAGGAGAGTTTTTTAGCCAACAAACAGTTGAAAGTTTATCTAAAATTTTGGTAGATTTTGATAGTTCAAAATTTGATCCAAAAGTTATAAAACAACATGCTGAGCAATTTTCTGTAAAAATGTTTACAGAAAAAATTAAAAATTTTGTAGATGAGGAATATAAAAAATTTAAATCTACATAAAGTAAATGTTCTTTAGTAAAAAGTAAAAAAATTTCCCCACAATTTTTTAAGTTAAAATTATGTTAATTGGTATAGATATTAGAACATTAATGGATGCGCGATATAGCGGCGTGTCTGAATATACATTAAATTTAATAAAGGAAATTTTAAAACTGGATAATCATAATGAATACCGGTTTTTTTATAATTCATTTGGTAATTGTCCGAATGTACCAGAATTTAACGCAAAAAATGTTAAGTTAATAAAATATAATTATCCTAATAAACTTTTAAATTATTTACTTTTTAAATTTTTTAATTATCCAAAAATAGATAAAGAACTCAGAGTTGATGTATTTTTTATGCCGCATATTAATTTTATTGGTTTGTCGTTTGGTTCTAAAAGTTTAATAACCGTTCATGATTTGTCGTTTTTAAGAAATCCAAAATTTTTTTCATTGCGTAAAAATTTTTGGCATAATATGATTAATGTATCAAAGTTGCTTAAAAAATTTAAGCAAATCATCGCTATTTCAGAAAATACTAAAAGAGATATTATTGAATTATGTGGTATAAGCCCTGATAAAATTAAAGTTATTTATTCTGGAGTTGGGGAAGAATATAAACAAATTACAAATTTAAATTTAATTGAATTAAAAGACACAGAGTGCTCTATCGGACACTCTGTGTCTAAGGCAATTGAAGCAAAGAGATTAAATGAAGTTAAGCAAAAATATAATCTGCCGGATAACTTTATTTTGTATTTAGGAACGATTGAACCGAGAAAAAATATTGAAGGAATTATAAAAGCATATAATCAATTACGAATTGATAATAGCGAATTAGAAGATGTAAAATTAATAATAGTTGGTGGCAAAGGGTGGAAGAGTAAAAATATTTATAAAGAATGGGATCTGTCTGAATATAAAGATGATATTAAATTTTTAGATTATATTAGTAGTGAAAATAAAGTTTATCTTTATAATTTAGCGTCAGTTTTTCTTTACCCATCATTTTATGAAGGATTTGGTTTTCCTCCGTTGGAGGCCATGGCTTGTGGTACGCCAGTTATTGCAAGTTATTCTTCATCTTTGCCAGAAGTAATTGGAGATGCTGGGTTATTAGTTGATCCATATAATATTACTGAAATTGCTAATGCTTTGAAACAAATTTTATTAAATAAAGATTTATCAGATAAATTAATTAAAAAAGGATTGGAGCAGGCTAAACAATTTAGTTGGATAAAAACAGCTAGAGAATATTTAGAAGTTTTTAGTAGATTAGAATGATAAGTTAACGACAAACTATTTATTTTTTGATATTTGAATTTTGATATTGATTTGACATTGGAAATTTGTCATTTGTCATTAACTAAACTAATTATGCAAAATATTTTTATTAAAAAAATTAGATTAATTTTATGGTTAATTTTAATCATTGTGGTTGGTTTTTTGTTATATCAAGCAATAGCTCCTAATGGTAAAGTCAAATATACTTATGATTTTAGCAAGCCAGACAAGATTAATTATTTTATAAATAAGCTAACGCCAAAAGAGCGGATAAAAATAATTAATAATATTCAGGTAGTTATTGGCGAGCCTGTTTATTTTTCTTTGAATACTTTAAGAAAATTTGATAAGGCTAAAATAACTTTACAATATCAAAATCCAGACAATCTTCCTCTTATTGAAATGGGGTTATTAAAAGGTAAAACAGTTTGGAATTATGATTTGAAGCCAATTGTTAATAAGACGCTTAATCAATTAATTTTGGCTTGGCCTGCTGTTTATAGCGCAAACGGAGAAATGTTGCTAGAACGAGAAAAAAAATATCAAACAGTTGATGATTTTTTAAAAAATCCGCCACCAATTAATGAAATTGCTTATTATAATTATGAGTTTAAAAATAAGTTTTTTTTGCAAAATTATAAACCAACAAATCAAGAAAATAAAATTAGTCAGCAATTGCGTGGCTCTTATCAATTTTATACTTATATTAAAAATGAAAATTTAGATTTTAAATTTGCTTTTTCTAGTTTAAATAAAAATAAAAATAGTGATCCGATTGAATTAAATTTATATTATCAAGGCAAGTTAATTAATAGTCAAAAACTTGATGATAAAAGAGTGTTGATTGATGACGAAAAAAAGACTGACAATGGTAAATTGCATTTAAATATTGGTAATTTATTAGAAGGAGTTTATAAGGTGGAATTGTTGGCTAATGATGATATTATTACTGATCAAATAATTTTTAAGCAAAGTAAGTTGTCTTTTATTAATCGTTTGTGGTTGGCTGAAGGAGTAAAAAATGTTGAACTTAAAACTGATAGTAATATTGTAAATGCGCAAACGATAAATCCTGCTAGTTTGCAGATAATAAAAGTTGGTGATGATAATTTGATGTTAAATAAAACTTATCAGCAGTTTAATATTGTGAGTAATAAGGCGACTTCTTCAATTAAATTAGAAAAAGGCGATGTAATACTTTCTGGTAATGGTGTTTTTAGTTTTGATCAAAATAGTTTTATTGAGCCAGTAGCTAGAAAAGTTGATAATAGTTTAGATGTTAATGCTAATGGAATTAATTATGTTATTGCTAATTATAAACAGCCCAAAGAAGTTGGTGGATGGCAAGTTGCTGAAGCAGAATTTGATCTTACAGATGCTTATCGTGAATATTTTACTCATCAACTCGGGGCTACTAATAAAATGAGTTTTTTAATTTCAGCGCCAGGGCTTAATAAGGAAAATTCCCCTGACTCCATTTATCCACCGCAGGAGCGGGGCAGGCAAGAGGGAGAAGCAAATAAAATTATTATCGGTAAAATAATTGTTGAATTGTCAGGAAAAAGCTTAATAGATAAAATTAAAGGAATTTTTTATGATAAAAATTAATATTATATTAAAAGAATTTTTTTATATTTTAACTGGTTTTTTGGTTATTTTTTCTTTTTTAGAACTTGTTTGGCCTGGTATTGTCTTGGCTTATATTAATTTGAATTTGATATTGATTTTTTGGTTGATTATTGGTATGTTAGTATTATTATTTAATAAAAAATAAAAGATATGATTAATGGAGTAATAGTTAAAAAAATAAATAAATACGAAGATGAAAGGGGTTGGTTGGCGGAAATTTATCGAGATGATGAAATTAATATTCAACCAGTTATGGGTTATATAAGTTTTACTAAGATGGGAGTTGTCAGGGGACCTCATGAGCATATTGAACAGGCAGATGGTTTTGTTTTTGTTGGACCTGGTAATTTTGAATTACATCTTTGGGATCGACGTTCAGATAGTTCTACTAATGGCGAGTATTTAAAAATAGAAGTTGGAGAAAATAATCCCGTCTTAGTTATTGTTCCGCCAGGTGTTGTGCATGGTTATAAATGTATAAGCGAATTAGGATCTTATTCTATTAATTTGCCTAATAAATTATATCGTGGCAAAGGAAAGATTGAAAAAGTAGATGAGATTAGGTGGGAAAATAATCCAGAGTTGCTGTATCAAATTAGTTAAAAGTTTGTAAAGTCGAGGATAGTTAAAAGTTAAAAGTTAAAAGTGTGGGAGATTGAAGTTAGTCAAAAGTTCATAAAGTTGATTAAAATCTGTAAAGTCAAAATATAAATATAATATTAATTAATTAAATTTATGAAATTATTAATAACAGGCGGAGCTGG
>JAHITL010000108.1 GCA_018817545.1 Patescibacteria group bacterium | reverse complement strand
GAGTTGGAGTTGGAGTTGGAGTTGGAGTTGGAGTTGGAGTTGGAGTTGGAGTAATCTCAGGCAAACCAATATTAGACGATTGAATAGAACTTCTTTTTTCTACTTCTTTATTAAAAATTGCCTGATAATCAATTAATATCTTTTTTTGAACTTTTTTAGTTAAAACTGGTTTAAACCAATCATTAATAATGTTCAATTTATTTGATTTATAACTATGTTTTTGTTTAATTGACTCTGATTGATTTTTAGCTTGTTTTATTAATTTTAAAACTTCTTCTCTAGAACGTTCCATTTTAGACTTATCAATTAAATTATTATCAATCTTTTTTTCATTTTTATTTTTATTAAAAAAACTAAATGAGTTTAAAACATTTTTTTTATTACTTATTTTATCTTTTATGCTGTCATCAACTATTGGTTTTGCCCACAAAATATCATCAACCTCTTTCAAAGGTATTTTTTTTTGATTATTAGTATTTTGATTACTTGATAAAAAATTTGTCTCACCCATGGAATTTAAGATTTTAGATATATAATTTTTAACTTTTAACTTTTTGCTTCTCTCATTGCTAAACCAATTGCTACTGCAAAACGTGGCCCAATTTCTTCTAAAACAGACTTCAAATCTAAAGGATAAGATACTCGTGACCAAGGATCGCCTACAATAACATTCATATTTAAAATTTTAGATAAATAATTCGCAAAGTCAATTAATAAAGCTGACCCACCAGACAAAACAATTTTTTCTACTTTTTTATTATTTTTGTTTTGAAATAAATCTAACGAATATTTTATTTCGTTTACAATAGGCGAAATAGTTTCCACAATTGTTTTTGGAATAATATCATCCCGAGATTCAGTTAGACTAATACCTAAATCATATTTAAATTGCTCTGCCCGCTCTAATCCTATATTTAAATTATTAGCAATAGCCTTAGTTATTGTTAAACCGCCAATATCAACACTTCGACTTAAAACAGGTAAACCTTGATCAATAATAGATAAATCAGTAGTAACAGCTCCTATTCCAACCATCATAATAGGAGACTTGTCATTGCCCAAAAGAGCTCTTACTAAAGCAAAGATTTCAGTCTCAAGACTTAGTAAATTAATCTGCGCCAATTTAAAAATATCAATATATTTTTTAACTAAAGTACGGGGCGCTCCAGTTAATAAAATTTTAATATTACCTTTATCAACTTTATCGCCATATTCATTAACTTTTTTCCAATCAAGAATCATATCTTCTAACGGTAATGGAATAACTTTTTTAGCCTCCCACTGAATAGCTGAAGCAATATCTTTTTTATTTACTCCACTCAAATTAATAATTGAAGAAAAAACTGAGAAAGCTGGCAAAGCAGAAACAGCGCTATGGCTGATAACGCCTGATCTATGGCATATTTCTTTAATAATTTTAGCTATTTCTTTAACGTCTTTTTGATCAAGCGCAGACAAACTTTCGCTAAAACCATAAGTTACCAATCGAGCTGTTCCAACTTCACTTTTTAATTCAACAACCTTAATACTAGAGCTACCAATATCAATACCTAGATAACTTTTATTAGAAGAAAATAAAGACATACTGTAATTTAAGATTTTAGATTTTAGATTTAAGATTAAAGATTAAAGATTTTTAAAACTTTACTTTGATTTATTTGTATTATATAATAATTATATAGCAAGATAAAAAAAAGTAAAACAATTTCAATTTAAATTATAGCACAGTAAAAAAATATATGGAATTTTTTACAAAATATAAAAAAATATTTTTAATAATTGGTTTTATTTTAGTAGTTTTTATTTTAGGTTATTTACTTTATTCAGTTTTTTTTAAACAACCAGAAGCTCAACCAATAAATATTGAACCTACTGCCACAGGAACATCGGCCGGTTTACCAACTGCTGGAACAGGCGCTGGAACAATAATTACTCCTTCAGAAACTTCAACTGGTTTGCCAATTGAACCATCAACATCAAACAAAATTGACTCAACTGCCCAAGGAGGTATTACACAAACCAATCAACTCAGTCAGACTCCAAGCATAGCAGCCACGTTAAGTAGTGATGGAAATAATCTACAATATTATAATCAAGATGACGGAAAATTTTACAGCATAACAAAAGATGGACAAACAACTTTACTTACAGATAAAGTTTTTAATCAAGTAGAAAAAATTACATGGTCTCCTGAAAAAAATAAAGCAATTCTTGAATACCCTGATGGAGCAAATATTGTCTACGATTTTACAAACAAAAAACAAATTACGCTGCCAACCCATTGGAAAGACTTTGATTTTTCCCCAGATGGATCAAAATTAGTAATGAAAAGCATTGGTCTTGATCCTAATAATCGCTGGCTAGCAATTTCCAACGAAGACGGTTCCAAAGCTCAACAGCTAGAAGCTATAGGCGACAAAGATGAAACAGTATATCCATCATGGTCACCTAATAACCAAACAGTAGCTATGTATACCAAAGGAGTTGATTTTAATCGTCAAGAAGTTTACTTTATTGGTTTAAATGGAGAAAATTTTAAATCAATGACTATTGAAGGTCGTGGCTTTCAACCAAAATGGTCGCCTAGCGGAGATAAATTATTATATAGCGTTTATTCTAGCAACAATAATTTAAAACCAATGCTCTGGCTAACTAATGCTTCAGGCGATAATATTGGTAGCAATAGACAAACACTCAACATTGAGACTTGGGCAAATAAATGTGTTTTTGCTAATAGCTCTGACTTATATTGCGCTGTTCCAGAAAAATTAGAAGAAGGGTCTGGACTTTTTCCAGAAATGGCAAAAAATACAAAAGACAATTTATATAAAATCGATGTAAAAACAGGCTTAAAAAAATTAATTGCAACGCCAGATGGAAATTATAATATGTCAAATTTAATTATTCCAACTAATAATTCTTATCTTTATTTTACTGATGAAACCAGCAAAGAACTATTTAAAATTAATTTAAAATAATGCTAACAGGCCTGTCGCCTAATAAGGGTCTGTCGCCAAATACCCCGCATTTGCGGGGTAGTCGGCGACAGACCCAATAAAACTATGTTTAATTTTTTCAAAAAACCAACATTTTCTACTCCATTATTTATTATTGCTAGTTTAATAGCGCTTATTTTGCTAGGATTTTTTTCTGTTTTTTTTAAAGTTAACTCACTTTATT
>JAHITL010000107.1 GCA_018817545.1 Patescibacteria group bacterium | reverse complement strand
ATTACAATAAATATCGCCATAATCTTTATTTAAACTTATTGCATATTTTAATGTTTCAATCGCCTTGCTTTTTTCACCTCTTGTAATATAAATTTGGGCCTTAATTGGATAAATAGTTGCCCTGCCAGGACTAGCAGTAATAGATTTGTCAATGGCAGCCAATGCCTGATCAGAAAAATAATAAAATTTTTCCTTTTTATCAGTATAAGCCATTGATGCTGTATTAAGAATCTGCGCTAACTGTATTTGCATTATGCTATCAGCTGGATTATATTTTACATTTTTTTCTGCCTGCTTAACAGCAAAATCAAGGGCTTCTCTAGCTTTTTCTTTACTAAGAGAAGCTAAAGCTCCTGAATTAGATGATAAAAAGTTTAATAAACTAGAACGACTATCACGATCCAAAACAGTATTAAGACCCAAGGCTTCTTGATAAGCTGTTATACCTTTTTCAATATCGCCATGTCCAAAAGCTATTTGACCAGCTATAGTACCATCCAACATTTGCCAAACTCTAATATTATATTGATAAATAATAAATAAAAAAATCAAACCAGCAATAAATAAAGTGGATAATTCATTATTAGTAAAACTACTTTCATAATCTGGTTTTTCTTCTTCTTTATTATTAGTCAACCAATAAATATATCCCAATGCCAGCATTAACGAAAGATATGTTACAAAAGAATCAAAAATCGCTAAATTTTGAATAAAATAAGCAACGAATAAACACAAAAATAAAATAAATTCAATTTTTGAAATTTTATTTTGCTTTTTGCCTTGAAATAAATAATATAAAACTGCAACAAAAATAGAAAGATACGATAATAAACCAACTAACCCTGCTGTTGAAGTAATCTCAATCAAATTATTATGCGCTCTATCAAAATAGGTTTCCGAAGTAGTCCAGCTATAAAACTTAGAATCAAAATATTTATCAAAAGTAATCGCAAAATTACCAAAACCAGTGCCTAAAATAGGATGATTATGGAAATCTTTTGCAGCAGCTTTCCATGAAATTAATCTGGTTTGAAATGTTACTGCGCCTGACGATATTTGTGTTACCCTATTAAGGATTGGAACATTTTTTATAAATTGACTTTGTTTAAATATAAATACTAACGAAATTAATATTATACAAAAAACAATTACTATTAAACTATAAATTTTTATTTTTTTGCTTTTGCTATAAAAAATAAACAAAATAAAAAACAATAGAAAACTTATACCCAAACCAATTAAAGCGCCTCTTGTGTTAGTCACATTCATAACTAACAACATTATAAATGCTGCAACTAAATAAAATGTACCAACAAACCAATTATTTTTTTTATAAGAAAACTCCACGAGCCCCGCTTTATTATGAGAGAAGATGTGTCTAAAAAATAAAATCAATGCGAAATAAATATTAAAAATGGCATAACCAGAAACATAAGCAGTATTACCAATTGTACTGTAATTTATTTTAAAAAGACCATAAAGACAAACTGCAGTAGAAACAACAACAGAAACGATTAATAAATTACGCCAATCATTCCAATTACGAAAAACAGTAATAATAATTAAATAAAATATAAAAAAATGAAAAATATGAAACCAACCAAGCATTCTTTCAATATCTCCCCAAAAACTTAAATTAAAATCAACACCAAAAATAGAAGAAATTAACAAAGCAGTAAAAAAACCTATTAAACCAAAAGTAATTAATGATTTTTTAGGTCTATAAAATGAAAATTTAATTATAAACGCAATCCAAAATATCGCCAATATTTCCACTAAAATATTAAAAAATATTTGTTTGGATGTTATAAAAGGAAAAAGCAAATTTGGCAAAACTAAAAAAACCGAAAGAAAGGATAAAAATATCCCTAATTTTAAAATAATTAAATAAAATTTTTGAGACATATGGGCGGGAATTAGGAATTAGGAATTAGGAATAATGATTAATAAAATAAATTATAACAAAAAATCAAAAAAGCGCTTTTATTTTAACCTCTAATTTCTATTTTATTGGAAAATTTATCGTTGCCTGAGTACCTGTGTCTTTGATTGAATCAATAACAATCGTTCCTTTCATTAATTCAACAATTCTCTTTGTAATCCACAATCCTAAACCAGTGCCAATAATATTTTTTGTTGTTTCATTTTTTACACGATAAAATTTTTCAAATAATTGCTGTCTTTCTTCAGCTGACATACCAACGCCAGTATCTTTAATTCTTATTTCTAATAATTTATCTTTTTTCTCAACAAAAATTTCCACACCACCTTTGATAGTGTATTTTATAGCATTGCCTATCAAATTAATCAAGACTTGTCTAAATTTTTCAAGATCAACATT
>JAHITL010000106.1 GCA_018817545.1 Patescibacteria group bacterium | reverse complement strand
CTAACGCCATGATAATTAACTAAAAAAATAGTAGTTAAAAATGCTATTATACCGGCGCTAATTAACATTTCAATAACAGTAAAACCATTATTATATCGAGTGTATTTTTTTAATGTTTTTTGATACTTAGAAAATAAAAACATAATTAAATTTTAATACTGAGTTTTTATTAAAGGTCTGTCGCCAAATACCGTATTCGGCGACAAACCCAATAAGCTAAAAAGTTAAAAAGCTAAGATACCATTGAACTATCACTTCACCCCAAAACAAAGTAATGACAGTTGCTGTTGATAAAAAAACACCAAGCGGCACTTGTGAACTCCATTTTTTTTTACCAAAAACAATTAATCCCACGCCAACAAACGAACCAATAAAATAACCAATAAGTATTGCAACTAAAACATTCGGCCAACCTAAAGCTAGTCCCATTAATAATCCCAATCTAATATCTCCTCCACCGATCCATTTACCTTTAGAAATAATAAACTGCGATAAGAAAAAACTACAACCAATTATACCAGCAATAAGCAAATTCTGCCAACTAAAGCCAAGAAATAAATTAAACAAAAAAACAATCAAACAAGCAGGCAGAGATATAATGTCCAAAATTAAATACCAACGCAAATCATAAATAAAAATTATTATCATCACGCATATTAAAAACCAATCCCGCAAAGTAAATAATAATAAATTAGGCGTTATGTTTAAAAATTGAAAATTAGAAATTATTTGAAAATTATTAATAAAAGCAACCACAAACAACAATCCTGTTATTAATTCCACAATTGGATATTGCCACGATATAAACTTTTTACAATAACGACATTTACCTTTTAATATTATAAAACTTAACAATGGAATATTATCATACCAAGCAATTTGCTTCTTGCATTTTGGACAACAAGATCTACCCATCATACTCTCATTTTTGCGCAACCGCCAAATTAAACAATTCAAAAAAGAACCAAAAATTAGCCCAAAAAGAAAAACAAAAATTAAAATAAAATTTATCATAAAATAAAATTAGAAATAAGGAATTAGGAATAAGGAATTAGGGGGTAAAAAATTTCTACCATTCCCCAATCCCTTATCCCTTATTCCTAATTCCTTACTCCTTCTAGTCCTTTTAAAATATTATACTTTTCATATTCAATAAATTGCCTATGCTGAGTATTTAAATATTTATTATTAACATCAGGCAAACAATTTAATGCCTGATTAAAATAATCTTTTGCTAATTTATAATCTTTTTTCTTTAAATAAAGATTTGCTAATGCCTGATAGATTTTAGGCATTTCTGGGCTTGTTTTTAATGCTTGTTTTAAATTTTCTTCAGCTAATACAAAATATTGTTGATCTTTATCATCAGCTATTGTTGTATAAATTTTCCCTTTTATAAAAAATGTTTCAAAATTATTAGATTTTAAATTTTTAACTAACTTTTCTAAAATTTTTTTACCAATTCTTGTTAATGTAACTGTATCAAAATTACCAAAATTATTAACAAGCATATCACCATAATACAAATCATAATAATTAACTTTTACATCAAGCTCTTGTAAGTACCCGAAAAGCACATAAGTTTCAAAATAATTTTTACTAAAAAAAGCTTGTCTAATTTGCTGAAGATAATGATCAGCAATTAAATATTTTATATCTTTATTTATTCTCCAAAAAATTAACCCAGCAACAACAATTACTAAAATAATAGCCAAAAATACCTTAAATATCCTAAACAATATGCCACGCTTTGCAATAATTAACGACTCTGGCTTATCTATTATCTCTGCTTGATTATTAATAATTATAATTAAAGCAAAAAATAACCATAAATATACAGCAGTTGTCACTATTTCAAAATTAAACATCAAAGAAATAAAATAACATATTATACTTGCCAACAATGCAATAGTTAAAAATTTTGACTTGTTTTCTTTGATATTTTTTATTCCTATTTTAAAAATAACAAACAACCAAGACAAATAAAAAATCAAACCGACTATACCACTAGTAAGCAAAATATCTAAAATTAAATTATGAGCCCGATCTGGATAATCATTAACTCTGCTATAGATTGCCCAATCTTTCTGATAATATTTAACTAAAACTTCTCCCTGATTATCAAGTCCATAACCAAAAAATGGTTTTTCTTTAATAGCTGACAAACTGGCTTTCCAAAATTTTATTCTTATTGCCCCACTACCACTCTGAAAATCAAAAGAACTTCTAACTCTTTCTCTAAAAAAATCTATTTTATAATAACAAACTAAACCAATAGAAACAAAAATAATAAATAATAAAAACGCTATTATAATTTGCTTAAAATTAATTTTTTTAAATATATTTTGTTTAACAATTAAAACAGTAATTATTAAACCGACAATTAAACCAATTAATCCTCCGCGACTATAAGTAAAAAATAAACACAATAGTTGACTAATTAAAATTAAACACCAAAAAAATATCGCAAAAACGCGCCGTGGCGCGTTCCTACAAATTAAATATAATGTCAACGGAATAACTAGCAACAAATAAGAAGCTAAATAATTTGGTTGACCAAAACTAGAAGTTACCCTTCCTGTTAACCAAGCGGGTTCTGTCCAACTAATAAAATCAAAACCAAATTTTTGAGCAATTCCATAAATACTAACAAAAAAAGATGACAAAACTATTGTTATTACTATTTTATTACAATTAAAACGTGTATTACTTATTTTAGTATTAAATAATAATAAACAGAAAAATAAAATATAGAAAAAATAACTAGCTAATCCCTGTTGGCGATTATAAGAACCATAAAAAGCGACAAACCGATCTTGAGCAAAATAAACAGAAATACTCAATGTCAATAAAAATAAAATCAAAATAATAAAATACTTTGGTATTGCTAATATTTTTTTATTAATAACAACTAATTTTTGCGTCAAGAGATAAATAATTTTAGCTAAAAAAATCAACAATAATAACCAGATCAAAATTTTAAATAAAATTATTTTATTTAATTCAAAAATATTATTATTTTTTAACCAAACAGCAAAATAAAGTGGCAATAAAAAAATAATTGCCAAATAATTTATCTCAAACAATAAATCGAGAATTCTAATTATACTAAATTTTTTCATAATTTATATTTTGGGTCTGTCGCTGAATACCGTATTCAATATAAAATTCTAAATTATAAATTATAAATTATAATGTCTAATAAAAATTTTAATATCAAATGTCTAATTTTTTTATTTAGTTTTTAGATAATTTAGCATTTTGGCTTAGAAATTTTGTTAGAAATTATAATTTTGTTAACATTAAACATTTTTATTATATCTTAAATACAACATTCCTGCCATTAATCTTACCAAATAAAAAAAGAGAGATAAAATAATCTTGATTTTAAAATTTTGCAACCAAGCTTATCTTATTTCTCTTTTTTTATCTTATTTATCTTATTTATCTTACTTTTCTTACTTTTCTTACTTATCTTACTTTTCTTACTTATCTTACTTTTCTTACTTATCTTATTTATCTTACTTTTCTTATTTTAATTCTTATTATTTTTTAATAAAAACTCAGTATTAAAATTTAATAAAGAAATGGATTCCCCCCGCAAGTTGCGGGGGGGGAATGACAAATATTAATGTATTTTCTTACTTATCTTACTTTTCTTACTTATCTTATTTCTCTTATTTTTCTTATTTATCTTACTTATCTTACTTTTCTTACTTATCTTACTTATCTTACTTTTCTTATTTTAATTCTTATTATTTTTTAATAAAAACTCAGTATTAAAATTTAATAAAGAAATGGATTCCCCCCGCAAGTTGCGGGGGG
>JAHITL010000105.1 GCA_018817545.1 Patescibacteria group bacterium | reverse complement strand
TGAGTTAAAAGAGATGTCAGAAAAAGAAAAAATAATACAGACATTTGACAATTAATGTTGCAATTGATAATGGGTTTTTATTTATAATATAAAATTTATGGAAAAATATAATCATAAAAAGATAGAAAAAAAGTGGCAAAAAAGATGGCAAAATAGCAATCTTTTTAAAACAGATAAAAAAGATAATTCTAAAGAAAAATTTTATCTTTTAGATATGTTTCCATATCCTTCTGGTAGGGGACTTCATATGGGGCACACTGAGCAAGCTGCTGTAACAGATACTTTATACCGTTTTTATAGAATGAATGGAAAAAATGTTTTGCATCCGCAAGGTTTTGATTCTTTTGGTCTTCCTGCAGAAAATTTTGCTATTAAAACAGGTATTCATCCTTCAGAAAGTACAAAAACAGCGATAAAAACATTTAAAAAACAAATGGATTCTTTAGGTTTAGCTTATGATTTTACAGGAGATGTTATTACTTCAGAACCAAATTATTATAAATGGACACAATTTATTTTTGGAAAATTTTTTGAAAATAAGTTAGTTTATAAAAAAAATTCTAAAACAAATTGGTGTAATTCTTGTAGTACCGTAATTGCGAATGAACAAGTTAAAGAAGGAAAATGCGAGAGATGTGGCACAGAAATTGAGCAAAAATATGTTCCCTCGTGGATGTTTAAAATTACAGATTTTGCTGATGATTTAATAAATGATTTAGATAAAGTTGATTGGCCAGAATCAACTATAAAAAATCAGAGAAATTGGATAGGAAAAAGCCAAGGAGCGGAAATAAAGTTTAAAGTTAAAAGTTTAAAGTTAAAAGTTGAAAATGAAAATTTAAAATTTATAAAAGTCTTTACAACGAGGCCAGATACATTATTTGGATCAACTTTTATTGTTTTAGCTCCTGAGCATGAATTAATTGTAGAGTGTCAACCACAAATTACAAATTATGATGAAGTGAAAAAATATATTGAAAATGCAAAAAAGAAAACAGACATGCAAAGAGTGGAAGGAAAAGGAAAAACAGGGACAAAACTTGAAGGAATTTTTGCTATAAATCCTGCGAATAATAAAGAAATTCCAATTTTTATTTCAGATTATGTTTTAAGTGGATATGGATCAGGAGCTATAATGGCTGTGCCTGCGCATGATGAAAGGGATTTTGAGTTTGCTAAAAAATATAATTTGGAAATTATAGAAGTGATTTCTGGTGGCGATGTATTACAGGAAGCATATATTGGCGATGGGATTTTAATAAATTCAGGTGAATTTAATGGTTTGCTTGGCAAAGAAGCAATAAAAAAAATTACAGAATTTGTTAAAGGCAAGATGGTTTCAAATTATCGTTTAAGAGATTGGTCAATTTCTCGTCAAAGATATTGGGGATGTCCTATTCCAATTGTTTACTCGCCAGATGGTCAACCAAAATTCGTAGGAGAAGAAAATCTGCCTTGGCTTTTGCCAACTGATGTTGATTTTATTCCGACAGGAGAGGCACCACTTATTAAATCAAAAGAATTAAAACAAAGGGTTGAGCGAATTTTTGGAAAAGGCTGGACTCCAGAAGCAGATACAATGGATACTTTTGTTGATTCTTCTTGGTATTTTTTAAGATATTTAGATCCTGAAAATGATCAGAAATTTGCATCAGCAGAAGCAATAAAACATTGGATGCCAGTAGATTTGTATATTGGAGGAGCAGAACATACATGTATGCATCTTCTTTATGCTAGATTTTTTGTTAAAGCAATGAAAAAGATTGGTTTAATAGATTTTGATGAACCGTTTATAAAATTACGACATCAGGGAATTGTTAGAGATAAAGTCGGCAAAAAAATGTCTAAATCAAAAGGAAATGTTGTTAGCCCAGATGAGATGATTGAAAGATTTGGCGCAGATGCCACTCGCGCTTATATGCTTTTTGTTTCACCGCTTGAAGATGATATTATTTGGAATGAAGAAAATATTATTGGAGTTTATAGATTTTTGGAAAAAGTTTGGAATTTAAAATCGTTAATAATAAATTACGAATCACAAATTACAAATAATAAAATTGAAAAATTAGTTCATAAAACAATTAAAAAAGTTAGCGAGGATATTAAAGAATTGAAATTTAATACAGCAATCAGCGCTTTAATGATTTTAGTTAATGAAATGGAAAAACAAAAAGAGGTGACTGTTGTTAATTATCAGTTGTTAATTACTTTGTTAAGTCCTTTTGCCCCGCATTTAGCTGAGGAATTATGGGCGCAATTAGGAAACGAAGAATTCATTTTAATGCAAAATTGGCCAAAATATGATTTAGAATTGACTAAAGATAAAATTATTAATTTAGTAATTCAAGTTAACGGAAAATTGCGCGATGTTATTGAGGTGGCATTTGATATTAGTGAGGAAGATGTAAAAAAAATCGCTCTAAAAAGCGAAAAGATTAAAAAATGGTTAATCGGAAAAGAGGTTGTAAAAATAATTTTTGTAAAAGGAAAACTATTAAATATAGTTATTAAATAGTTTATAAATTCATAATTAACCATTGACCGTCTGGTTGTTTTTGAACGTAGAATTTAACAGGAACATCATAGCCTCCCATTGAAAAATAAACTTTAGTGGAATAAATTTTTTGTTCAGGCGTTGAGATTGTTAGATTTGAGCCAGAGAGAATATTGGCTAACATTAATCTGCTTTCTTGATTTAAAGAATTTAAAGTATATTCAATAATTTTTTCCATACTAGG
>JAHITL010000104.1 GCA_018817545.1 Patescibacteria group bacterium | reverse complement strand
TATTGAACATTTGATAAAATTAGTCGAAGAAAATTATCAGAAACTTAGACAACAGGCTAGTCAATTAGATATTAGTTGGCAAGATGTAGAAAAAAGTATTTTATTAAGGTCAATTGATATTATGTGGGTTGAACATCTTGATGCTATGGATCATATGCGTCGCGGTATTGGATTAAGAGGCTATGGTCAGCGCGATCCATTAGTTGAATATAAAAAAGAAGCTTATATAATGTACAATGAATTAAATAATCTAATTCAAAAGCAAGTAGTTTATTCTATTTTTAAAGTTGGCGATGTTAGCCAATCTGCTATGCAACATTTGAATAATCAAATAAAAAAAAGTAGCATGGCAATAAGTAGCGATTTGCCTGTAAAAGATGCTAGCGGTCATAAAGTTGGTCGCAATGATTTATGTTTATGTGGGAGTGGAAAAAAATATAAGAAATGTTGTGGGAGATAATAGGTCTTGCTTTTTGTATAGTCTTGTTTTAGAATAGAAGGATAAAAAAAATTAATAAAAAAAGTGATATTTATTTTATGTCAAATAATCTATTACAAAAATTTTTTCAACCAAGCCAGCGAGGTAAAATCTGGCAGGTTTTTGTTCTTATTATAATTTTAACTTTAGTGGGTTTATTAGTGAATTTTGGTCAGTATTATAATAAAGCTATTAGTAAAATTAAAGCTCCTTTGCCACATATGAAGGAAATACCGTTTAGATTAGGATTAGATCTCTCGGGTGGGACACAGTTGATTTATCAGGCAGATGTTTCTGCTGTGCCATCTGCAGATCGTAAAAATGCCGTTGAGGGCGTTAGAGATGTTATTGAACGAAGGGTTAATGTTTTTGGTGTAAGTGAGCCGAATGTGCAGGTTGATAAAGCTAATTCTCGTATTCTAGTTGAGCTGGCAGGGATTAAAGATATTAAAGAAGCTATAAAAATGATTGGGGAAACTCCTTTGTTGGAATTTAAAGAACAGAGTACAGGCGTAAGACAGATGACAAAAGAAGAAAAGACGCAACTTGATGTTTTTAATAAATCAACAGAGCAACGAGCAGAAAAAGTGCTTGGTAAGATTATGTCAGGAGGAGATTTTAAAGCTTTAGCTAAACAATTTAGTGAAGACGAAAAGACTAAAGATAATGGTGGTGATTTAGGTTGGATAAATTCTCAAAATAATCCACAATTAATTGAATTAGCTAAAAAAATTCCTTTAGGCAAAACTACCACTGATTTAGCTGTCAGTAGCGCTGGTTATGAAATTATTAAAGTTGATGGTCAGAGAAATAAAAAAGATGCTTTTAATAATAAAGAAGAAAAAGAAGTTAAAGCATCACATTTATTAATTTGCTTTAAAGGAGCGTCTAGTTGTAATAGCAATTTAACAAAAGAAGAGGCAAAAGAAAAAATTAATAAATTAAAAAGTCAAGCAAATATTAAAAATTTTATTAATTTAGTAAAACAAAATTCTACTGAACCAAATGCTAATAAAATAGGTGGAGATTTAGGTTGGTTTACATCAGATAAAATGGTTAAACCTTTTTCAGACGTTGTTTTTGTTCAAAAAATTGGTACTATTTCTGACGTTGTTGAGACAGAGTTTGGTTATCATTTAATATATAAACAAGAAGAAAGAAATATTTTAGAATATCAAGTTAAGCATATTTTAATTAAAACTAAAGTCGAGGAAGATATTATTGGTAAACAAAGTGATTGGAAAAATACTGAGTTAACAGGTAAAAATTTAGATAAAGCAGTTATTCAATTTGATCCTAATGATGGCACTCCTGGGGTTTCCTTGGAATTTGACGCTGAAGGGGCAAAAATGTTTGAAGACATTACAAGTCGTAATATTACTAAACCAGTTGCTATATTTTTAGATGGTTACCCAATTAGTATGCCAATAGTTAATGAAAAAATTAGTGGAGGTAAGGCAATCGTTACAGGTAAATTTGACGTTCAAGAAGCTAAATTATTGGCACAGAGATTAAACGCAGGAGCTTTGCCTGTTCCAATTAGCTTGGTTAGCCAGCAAACAGTTGGACCAAGCTTAGGTCAAAAGTCAATTACTGACAGTTTGCACGCGGGTATTATTGGATTTATTATTATTGCTATTTTTATGATATTAATTTACAGATTGCCTGGATTATTGTCGGTTTTTGCTTTGATGATTTATGGTGTTTTAGTTTTAATGGTTTTTAAACTTTGGCCAGTAACTTTGACTTTAGCTGGTATGGCTGGTTTTATTATTTCTATTGGTATGGCTGTTGATGCTAATATTTTAATTTTTTCTAGAATGAAAGAAGAGATTGAGAGTGGCAAGCCTTTATCAAAGTCTTTAGACGAAGGTTTCAAACGTGCATGGACGTCTATTCGTGATAGTAATATTTCCACTTTGATTACTTGTGCTATTTTAATTGGATTTACGTCTAGTGTAGTAAAAGGTTTTGCAATAACATTAGCTTTGGGTGTAATAATTTCAATGTTTTCTGCTATTTTTATCACAAGAAATTTTTTAACTTTAATCCCTAGTAAATGGTTAGAAAATAAACATTGGCTAATAACTTCAATTAAAAAGAATTAAAAACTATTCCTAATTTATTAATTATGACTAATTATAAAATAATTCAACAAAGAAACATTTGGTTGTCTATTTCTACTATTTTATTTGTTATTTTTGGTTCAGCTTTGTTAGTTTGGGGTTTAAAATATGGTATTGATTTTACAGGAGGAAGTTTATTAGAAGTAAAATTTTTAACAGCCAGTCCGACAGTTAGTGAAGTAGAAACTAAATTAGCTAGTTTGAATTTGGGTAGTTTAATTGTTCAGTCAGTTGATGAGAAAGGTTTTATTGTTAGATTTCAGGAGACTAGTGAAGAAAAACATCAGGCGGTTTTAGCTAAATTAAATGAATTAACTCAATCAAAAGATAAAGGATTAGTTGTTGAGGTTTCTAAGGATAAAAAAGTAGCAGTAGATAAAACTAAAGAAAAAACTTCCGATGGGATTGAGGAATTGCGTTTTGATTCAGTAGGACCATCTATTGGCGAAGAACTTAAAGTAAAATCTATTTATGCTATTATTTTTGTACTTCTGGCGATTTTGTTTTATATTACTTACGTTTTTAGAAAAGTTTCTAAACCAGTTGCCTCTTGGAAATACGGAACAGCCGCTTTGATTGCTTTGGCACATGATACCATTATTACTTTGGGAGTTTTTGCAATTTTTGGTAAATTTCTTGGTGTAGAAATTAATGCTTCATTTATTGCGGCGATTTTAACTGTTTTGGGTTATTCTGTTCATGATACTATTGTGGTGTTTGATCGTTTG
>JAHITL010000018.1 GCA_018817545.1 Patescibacteria group bacterium | reverse complement strand
TCTTATTTTATCATTGGAAGGATCGCATAGTGGTCGAGTGCGCTCGCTTGGAAAGCGGGTAAGGTGTAAAAGCCTTCGAGGGTTCAAATCCCTCTCCTTCCGCCAATATCAAGTTGTGACAATTTGCATCAAAAAGACTTGCATTATATATATTAAAATAATATTAAATAATCTCGAATTTATTATTTTTGGTTTTTATTTAAAGAATGCTATAATAAAGTTAATCAAAAACTTATAAAGTTCCTAAAAATCGAAAATCAAGGAGCTTTATAAGTTTTTGGTTGATTAAGTTTTTTTACTCTTTTAACTTATTTTTTATGGGCAGAAGAAGAGGGAAGTATAAAAAAAGATTATTTAATAATGTTAGTTTGCCTAAATTTGACTTAGATCCTGATATTAAAAAGGGTATTTTTATTGTTTTTATTTTAGCTTTTGGCGCTACTAGCTTGTTGAGTTTATTTGATTTAGCAGGACAGATGGGTGTTTATTTAAATCAAGGGATGATGCTTATTTTTGGTTGGGGAAAATGGTTGTTTCCGCCGACTATTTTGGCGTTGGGCTTTTTATTTTATAATGAAGAAAGACATTGGGTAAAAGGCGCTAATTATTTGGGTTTATTTCTTTTTGCGATCTCTTTTAATGGATTACTACATTTGTTATTTATAAATCAAGCTCTTTGGCATTTAGCTATTGACGATGGAACTGGCGGTGGCTATCTAGGGTTAATTGTTGTTCTATGTTTTACTAAAATTATGGGTTTTTGGGCAAGTCTAGTTGTTTTGGCGTGTTTATTGATTATTTCTTTAATGCTTATGTTCAATGCAACTTTGCAATCACTTATTGGATCTAATAGTTGGTTTGCTAAAATAATTTATCCTATAAATTTTTTATTTAATAAAATTTTTCAACGTTCAAATAATAATTATGTAAATGAAAAAGAAGAAAATGAATCAATTGCAGAAACAGAAGAAAATTTAATTATAGCAGAAACAGGTGATAGCAGTTTTAAAAGTCATAAAATAAAAACAGCAGTGGCATTATTTGCAGAAGAGGCAGTTGATAAAATTGAAGAAAACAATAATTGGAAATCTAGCCATAAGAAGGTGGATTTGCCACTAGATTTACTTAATGCGCAGATTGGCAAACCGACTAGTGGTGATATTAAAAATAATTCTTTAATAATTCAAAAGTCTTTAGAAAATTTTGGTATATCTTGTGAAATGGGAGATGTAAATATTGGACCAACTGTTACTCAATATACTTTGCGACCAGCAGACGGAATTAAATTAACTAGAATTACTACTTTAAGCAATGATTTAGCAATGACTTTGGCAGCGCATCCTATTAGAATTGAGGCGCCGATTCCAGGTAAGTCATTAGTTGGAATAGAGGTTCCTAATCAGATTAAAGCAATCGTTGGATTAAGAGAAGTTTTGTCTAGCGAAATGTTTATAAAAAGAAAAAATAATTTAATGATTGGTTTGGGTAAAGATGTTTCAGGAAAAGTTTGGTTGGATGATATTTGTAAAATGCCTCATCTTTTGGTTGCTGGCGCTACTAATTCTGGTAAGTCAGTTTGTTTAAATTCTATTATTATAAGTTTACTTTATCAAAATGGTCCTGATGATTTGCGTTTTATTATGGTTGATCCAAAAAGAGTAGAATTGCCTGTTTATAATGGAATTCCGCATCTTTTAACGCCAGTTATTACTGAAGTTAGTAAAACTATTAATGCTTTAAAATGGTGCCTTAATGAGATGGATCGTCGTTTTGAACTTTTAGCAAGACTTGGCAAAAGAAATATTGAAAGTTATAATAATAATCATCAGCAAGGGGAGGACGGCAAGTTGCCTTACATTATTTTTATAATTGATGAATTAGCTGATCTAATGGTAGCTGCTTCACGTGATATTGAGGGTGGCATTATTCGTTTAGCTCAAATGTCTCGAGCAGTTGGTATTCATTTGATTTTAGCTACTCAAAGACCAAGTGTTAATATTATTACTGGTTTAATTAAAGCAAATATGCCTGCGCGTATTGCTTTTTCTGTTGCATCTGGTGTTGATTCGCGAACAATTTTAGATTCATTAGGAGCTGAAAAATTATTGGGTCGTGGTGATATGTTATTCACTACTGCTGAAATTTCAAAGCCAAGAAGAATACAAGGCGCTTTTGTAAGTGATAATGAAATAAAAAGAATTGTTAATTACATAAAAGAGAAAAGCGATGAACCTGATTATATTGAAGAGGTAATAGAAAAACAGAAAGTTAATGGCGTGGCTGGAGTAGGATTAAATGACAATGATTCAAATGATGATAATTTATTGCCAGAAGCTAAGGAAGTTATTATTAATTCAGGAAAAGCGTCTGCTTCTTATTTGCAACGCCGTTTTTCTATTGGTTATGCAAGAGCAGCTAGATTATTGGACTTATTAGAACAAGAAGGGATTATAGGGCCTACAAATGGTTCTAAACCTAGAAAAGTTTTGATTTCTCAAGACCAGTATGATAGGATGATAAACCAAGGAGTAAGCGGAATGCCTTTGCATAAGCAAGAAGAAATGGAAGCGCCTGATGAGTACTTGCCAGAAGATAAGACAGAAGAAGTTGAAGGTGAATCTTTTGATGAGATGGAAATTGAAGAAAATAATAGTGAGGAAATTAATAAGATTGATAATTTAAAAAACAAAAAGTTAAGTCAAAATCAGGATGATGAAGAGGATGATGGAAAATATTTTAGCAGATAGAATTAGCTTCTTGGCTTTTTAAATGTTTTAGTAATTTTAATATTAAAAATTAAAAAATTAAAAAATTAAATTTATGTATATCACTTACATTGGTCATTCATGTTTTAAAATTCAGGATAAAGCTGGTTCAGATGGAGTAACTATTATAACAGATCCTTTTGACAAAACTGTTGGCTTTAAAATGCCTAGTGGACAAGCTGATATTGTCCTCGTTAGTCATCAGCATTCTGATCATAACAACACAGATGCTATCAGTGGTAATCCTTTTATTATTACAAATGCAGGTGAATATGAAATAAAAGATGTTTCTATTGAAGGTGTTGATACTTTTCATGATAATTCTAGCGGAAAAGAACGAGGCGACAATATTGCTTATAAAATTAATATAGAAGGCATTAATATTGTTCATCTTGGTGATTTAGGTCATTCTCTTGATTCTAAACAATTGGAAAAACTTAGTGGAGCTGATATTCTATTAATTCCTGTTGGCGGTAATTATACTATTGACGCGAAAAAAGCTGTAGAAGTTATTAGTCAAATTGAACCACGCATTGTTATTCCAATGCATTATAAAGTAGGTGCATCAACAGTTGAAGTTGCTGGTGTTGATAAATTTATAAAAGAATTAGGTATTGAACCAGCTTATGAAGATAAATTAAAAATTAGCAAAAAAGAATTACCTCAAGAAGATATGGAGTTAGTAATTTTAAATGTATAAGAGGTTTGTCACCGAATACCGTATTCGCAAACCATACAAATTCTTTACTTTTTATATTATTTTTGCTATTATTTTAATAAATTAAATCACTTTAATTGAGTGATTTTTAATTATTAAATTTATGACAAGGAAGCAGAGAAATATTGAGCAAGATAAAAAAATTGTTATGATAACTGGAGTAACATTTTTTATGGTCTTGATTATTAGTTTTTGGTTATTAAATATTAAAAATACTTTTCAATTAGATTCTACAAAAGTTAGCGAAAATAATTTCAATTGGGCAGAAATGAAAAAAGGATTAAATGATATTACAGTAGAAACAAAAAAAAGTATTAAAGAAATAAAAAATTTACAACAAACAGCGTCTAGCTCTTTGCCACAAACTAATCAAGTAGAAGAAAAAAATATAGGTTTATTAAAAGAACGTTTAATGAATAAAGTTAACAATTAGGGGTTATATGTCAAATAAAACCATTTAATTTTAAGAAATAATTTTTAATTTTGTAATTTAAAAATTTAAAAATTTAATTTTATATCAAAATATAAACTAAATTATTATTATGACAAAAAAAATAAAAGAAATAGACGATGAGAAAATAGAAAAGCAAGAAGAGCCGATTGAATCAGTTGATTCTTTTGATGAAAAAGAAGCAGTCTTAACAGATGATAATCAAGTTGTTGTTAAATCTGAAGAAACTAGAATAGTTGTTGGTAAGCAAAAAACTGATTATGGATATATTCAATCACAGCCAATTATTGAAGAAATGAGCAAATGTTATCTTGATTATGCTATGAGTGTTATTGTTTCTCGCGCTTTGCCTGATGTTAGAGATGGCTTAAAGCCTGTTCATCGTAGAATTCTTTATGCTATGTGGGATATTGGACTTAGAGCTGGAGGGAGATTTCGTAAATCAGCTACTGTTGTTGGAGAAGTTTTAGGTAAATATCATCCACACGGTGATTCTGCTGTTTATGAATCTATGGTTAGAATGGCGCAGGATTTTTCTATGCGATATCCTTTAGTGCGTGGGCAAGGAAATTTCGGTTCAATGGATGGTGATAATGCCGCTGCTATGAGATATACCGAAGCTAAATTGTCAGCGGTTTCCGAAGAATTATTATTTGATTTAGAAAAAAATACTGTTGATTTTTCTCCTAATTTTGATGGCTCACATCAAGAACCACGAGTCTTGCCAGCGCGATTACCAAATCTTTTATTAAATGGCGCTATGGGAATTGCTGTTGGTATGGCAACTAATATTCCACCTCATAATTTGCGTGAATTAATTGGAGCTATTACTCATTTAATTGATAATCCAGAAGCTACAGTAGAAAATTTAATGCAATATGTTAAAGGTCCTGATTTTCCAACTGGTGGAGTTATTTTTAACAATAAAGATATTTTACAAGCATATGCTACTGGAAAAGCTGGCATCGTCATGCGTGGCGTAGCAGATATAAGAGAATCCAAGAGCGGAAGTTTTCAAATTATTATTAGTGAAATTCCTTATCAAGTTAATAAAGCTAACTTGGTTGAAAAAATTGCTGATTTAGTAAAAGAAAAAAAGTTGGAAGGGATTAAAGATTTACGAGATGAATCTGATAAAGATGGCGTACGCGTTGTGCTTGATTTAAAAAAGGATGTTTATCCTAAGAAAATTTTAAATAGTTTATATAAACACACACAACTACAGGAAACTTTTCATGTTAATATGTTAGCTTTGATCGATGGAATTCAGCCTAAAGTTTTGACGCTTAAAATGGTATTAGAAGAGTATATTAAACACAGACAAGAAGTTATAAAACGACGTACACAATTTGATTTAGACAAAGCAAAAGAACGTTCTCATATTTTGGAAGGTTTAATAATCGCATTACAAAATATTGATGCTGTTATTAAAATTATAAAAGCTTCAAGAGATAAAGAGGAAGCTAAAATAAGTTTAATAAAAAAGTTTAAATTAACTGAGCGTCAGGCAATTGCTATTTTAGAAATGAGATTGTCAACTTTAGCTAATTTAGAAAGATTAAAAATAGAAAACGAACTTAAAGAGAAGCAATTATTAATAAAAGGATTGGAAGCAATATTAGGATCAGCTGCTAAAATCAAAAATATAATTAAAGAAGAAATTGAATTTTTGGCTGAAAAATATGGCGATGATAGAAGAACTAAAGTAATGGTTCATGGTGTTAAGGATTTTTCTATTGCAGATTTAATTCCTAATGAAGAGGCTGTTGTTGCTATGACTCGTGATGGGTATATTAAAAGACTTACTCCAGACACTTTTAAAGTCCAAGGTCGTGGAGGGAAAGGCGTTATTGGTTTAACTACTAAAGAAGAGGACATGGTCGAATTTATGTTTATTACTTTAATTCATAATGATATTTTGTTCTTTACTACAAGCGGTCGAGTTTTTCAACTTAAAGCTCTTGAGATACCACAAGCTGCAAGAACTGCGAAGGGAACTCCTATTGTTAATTTTTTACAATTAGGCGCAAATGAAAAAGTAACTTCAATTTTGCCTTTAGATAAATTAGCTAAAAGTAAATATTTATTTTTTGCTACTGAACGAGGTTTGATAAAAAAAGTAAAAATTGAAGCTTTTGCTAATGTACGTCGTTCTGGATTAATTGCTATTAAAATTAATGAAAATGATAAACTTATTTGGGCTAAACCAACTAATGGCGATGATCAAATTCAATTAGTTACCGCTTCTGGACAGGCTATCCGCTTCAAAGAAACAGATGTTAGAGATGTTGGTCGTAATGCTGCCGGAGTTTTTGGTATAAGGTTAAAAAAGAAAGAAGATGCGTTAGTTGGCATGGGAATAATTAAAAATGATAAAGAAAAATTAAAGAAATATCAGGTTTTAATTATTACTGATCAAGGTTTTGGTAAACGCACTTCTCTTAATTTATATAAAATTCAAGGACGTGGTGGATCAGGTATAAAAACTGTAAAAGTTACAACAAAGACAGGTAAGATTTCTAGCGCTTTTATAGTTAATTCTGAAGCAATGAGTGAAAAGGATTTAATTATTATTTCTGAAAAAGGCCAAGTTATTAGATTATCTTTTAAGTCAGTAAATCAATCAGGCAGAGATACTCAAGGTGTTAGATTAATGAGACTGAAAGAGGCAAGTGATAAAGTAGCTTGTGTTACTTGGATTTAAAAAGTTTATAAAGTTTATAAAGTCTATAAAATTCCATTGATTTTTGACTTTATAGACTTTAAGTACTTTTGACTAACTTATACTTTTGACTAATATCTATGTCTAAAAAAATACTTATTGTTGAAGATGAGGAAGTTTTGTTAGATGTGTATAAAATAAAATTTTCGCAGACTGATTATCAAATCATTACTGCTATGGATGGTTTGGCTGGATTAGAATTGGCTAGAAAAGAATTGCCTGATTTAATACTTTTGGATTTGATTTTACCAAAAATGGATGGTTATCAGGTTATTAATGAATTAAAAAAAGATAAAAAAACAAAAAAGATAAAAATTTATATTTTGTCTAATTTAGTGCAAAATAAAGAGATTGAAAAAGGTTTTCAAAATGGAGTTGACGGTTTTCTTATTAAAGCAAATCTAACCCCAACTCAACTTTTAAATAAAGTTAATCAAATTTTTACTGAAGAAGAGAAGATAAAAAAATAAATTAATAAACTAATTTAAAAATAAAAAAATTATGATTACTATCAATGAAGATGCGTGTATTGGATGTGGTGCTTGTGAAGCTACGTGTTCTAAAGTTTTTAAAATTAACGAACAGGGTAAATCTGAAGTAATTAGTCAGAGCGATTCGGCTTGCGCTAAAAATGCTGCTGAAAATTGCCCAACACAAGCAATTGAAGTTAAATAAATAATTTATTTTGTTACCGTTAGTATTATGATAATAAAAAATTCGCCAACTTCTATTCATCAAAGAGAAAAACAAGAAAAAGTTAGTGAACGTGATGATAGGCTTAAAAAATTAGAGGAAATTAATAAGATGGGGGTTGATCCTTATCCTTCTAAGACTACTCGTGATTATTTAATTAGTCAAGTGTTGGTTGATTTTGATCAATTAAATGAAAAACAAACTCAAATAATTATTGCAGGTCGTTTAAGGAGTTTGCGTGAACATGGTAATTTAACTTTTGCTAATTTAGAAGATGGAAGTGGTAATTTACAATTGGCTTTTTCTAAAAAAGAATTAGAAAATACTGTTGCAAATGATTCATATTTAGATGAGTCAAAAAATATAAGTAACTATAAGTTTTTAGGAAAATATATAGATGTTGGTGATTTTGTTGAAGTAACAGGTGTGGTTTTTACTACTCACAAGGGTGAAAAAAGTTTAAAAGTAAAAAGTTGGCATCTTTTATCTAAAGCACTCCGCCCATTGCCAGAAAAATGGCGTGGTTTGCAAGACGAAGAAGAAAAATTGCGAAAAAGATATTTGGATATTTTATTTAATCCAGAAGTTCGCGAAATGATAGAAAAAAAAGCGAAATTTTGGAATGCAACGCGTAATTTTTTAATAAAGAAAAATTTTTTAGAAGTAGAAACTCCTGTTTTAGAAACAATTCCTGGCGGAGCAGATGCTCGTCCATTTATAACTCATCACAATGCTTTGAATATTGATGTGTATTTAAGAATTTCTATGGGAGAATTGTGGCAAAAAAAATTAATGGTTGCTGGTTTTGAAAAAACTTTTGAAATTGGGAGACAATTTAGAAATGAAGGAATGGACGCCGAACATTTGCAAGATTATACACAAATGGAATTTTATTGGGCTTATGCTGATTATGAAGATGGGATGAAATTGGTTGAAGAATTATTTAAACATATTGCGCAAGAAACTTTTGGAACTTTTCAATTTAAAATTGGAAAATTTGATATTGATTTGAATAAAGAATGGGAAATTTATGATTATAGCGAAACAATAAAAAAATTTACAGGCGTTGATATATCTAAAACAGACATAAAGCAAATAGAAAAAAAACTTGAAGAATTAAATATTAAATAT
>JAHITL010000103.1 GCA_018817545.1 Patescibacteria group bacterium | reverse complement strand
TCCATAAATAAAACTTGAGATCGTACAAGATCCATTGTGCCAACTGGACCATGAGTTTCTTTGCCACGTTTAACTAATCTTAAATTAGTAGTTTCAGCTATTTCTTTTTTATCATCTTTTTTGTCTTGATCATAATTATAATAAACATTATCCATAACAATCGGGTCAGCCTTTATGTCTTTAATTTGTCCGTAAAAAGTTTCATTATTAGTTAATTTAACAGCATACCAACTTTGACTTTTGGATGTTTTTTTAAAAATATCTGAATTTTTAAAAACTACACTATAAATAGTAAAACCAATAATTAAAAAAGCCAAAATAAAAACAACCAGCTGGATTAATCTGGAATTTAATTTTGCTTCACTCTTTATTGGTCTATCAATTTTCTGCAATTTTTCTCTAATATCATCCTCTAATTCCTTACTATGAGCATATTTAATTTGATTCAAAGATGATTGTTGTAATTCTTTTTTTTGCTGTTCTGCTTTTTCTTTTAAATTAACAGTTTGTTGAAAATTATCGGGCATAGGTTAGGAATTAGGAATTAGGGGTTAAGGGTTAATTTCTAATCTCTGATTCTGTTGGTAACTGCTCACTGACCCCTTCTGTCATAGTAATGTGATAATATCATAGTGTAGTAATATAAAAATGTCATTCTCGCAAGCTTTCCTTTTTGTCATTCCCCCCGCAAGTTGCGGGGGGGGGGATGACAAAAAGGAAGGCTCGCGGGAATAACATTTTACACGGCGACATTTTATGTGGTCAGTGAGTAGTTACTTCTGTTGTTGTTGTCGTTGCAATATTAATGCTTTCTTGATTTATTATATTAGCGCTAGTCGCACTTGTCGTTGCGATATTAATGTTTTCTTGATTTATTATATTAGTATTTGTGCTAGTCGCGTTATTAATATCTGTATTATGTTCTGCTATGTAATCATCGTAAACTTGAGTTAAATTATCTGCTCCTGAATTTGTTGGCACGCTAGAATTAACGTCAGGCAAATTAAGATTAACAAACGCTGGCAATTCAACTTTTTTTATTGGCTCATAATTTGGAAAAACATCTTTTGCTAAATCTAAAGTTTTACCAATTAAACCGCTGTAATCTGTTATTTCAACTCTAGTTTCTACGCCAGTCTGTTTAGCTTTTTCTTGTTCTAAACTTAAATCCTTAAGTCTAGAATCATATTCTTCTTTTAATTCACCTGCCAAATACACTCCCAAATCTTCTGACAAATTCTGAGACACTTTTCTCTTTTTTTCTTTTAGTTGATATTGCCACGCATTATCAACAATAATCAAATCTAAAAAAGTATATGTAACATAATAAAATTTCTCATCTTTTTCAATCTTAGAAATTTTAAAATCCATATTAAAATTAGACAGATCAGCAGACAGCAATGCTGTATTATCAACTCCTTCAATTCTAGTCTGTTTTTGCCCCAAGACTTGTTGAGTAGGCTCTGCAGCAAAAACACTACCACCAATAATTATAGTTATTACTAAAATTACTATAGCAAAATTGTTATATTTTATAAAATAAAGAAATTTTTTAAACATAAAGTAGGAATTAGGAATTATGAATTATGAATTATGAATTATGAAATAATTATTTTTTGAGCTTTTAATTAAACCGTTAATTATTTTATGAACTTTAATTGTCCAGTAACTTTATAAATCATTAACACTAATTTGTGTCCTTCTTTCCATGCATCTAAGTCAGTAAATGATCTAATTTTATTTTTCTGTTCCATAATTATTTCCCTAATTCCTAATTCTTTATTCCTACTTCATCATTTAGCGCATCTAAATCCAATATCAGGACTTTGTTCACTAGGAATATGGCTCAAATCCAATCCATAAATTCCACCAAAACCTCTTACAAAACCACGCAAACCAGTTGCATTATTTTTTGTCAAAATTTTTCCGATATTATTAGCTGAAGTTAGGTAATAAGCTGGAGCAATATTTAAGCCTTGATAATTACTTACTTCATAATATTCATTCCAATCATTCGCATTAGCTACTACTGGCAACCCTGCAGAAGTAATATTTTGATCAGTCCACTCACCAATATTAGCCAAATTATTTACAATATTATTATTAGTTAATTTATGTCCAGTCTGCCCAATAGCTAATTGTACTCCTGCTGTATTTTTATCAAGATCATTATCAGCAACTTTTAAAATATTTTCAGCCAAAGTCATCCATTCATTTTCAGAAATTAAATGATAATTATTTCCTAAAAAATTACAAGCTAACTGCGCCTCGCCTTGTGACACTGAAGTCCAAATAGCTCTTCCTTCTTTCATAATTCTAGGAACAGAAGAGCTTTCAGAAATAGCAGCTAAATCACTCATTACACAAAAGCCAGGCAAAGTTCCATATTTAGCAGAACCTTGTACCCAAACAAATCCATCTTTACAATAATTTTCAAATGTTTCCGCAACAACTTTCCCTTCAACTCCCATATCGCCCATTGTTTGATCAACAGCATTATCTAAAGCAGAAGAACAACTACCCCCAGAACAAATCATAATTCTACCATCAACTAATAATTCACCAACAATAGAAACTTTTCCTTCCTGACCAATATTTACAACACTTACTCCTTTAGATTGAAAATCAGCAATATCGCCAGAGCCATCTTGATTAACAACAAAAACAGTTTGAATAGAAGAAGCAGAAATCTTGGTTAAATCAAC
>JAHITL010000102.1 GCA_018817545.1 Patescibacteria group bacterium | reverse complement strand
CAAGTGTCAAGGCTAAATAGAAATGTCCTACTTTGGTCTTCTATTTTGATTTTTCTTGCAAAATTTAGCTAATTTTGGTACTGTAAAAATAAATAAAATAAGATAAATAAGATAAATTCCCCCTTTTTGTCATATCGGACATCGTAATTAGGGTGATAGATCTATAATAGTTAAATAAGAAAATTAAGAAAAAACAAGAATCTTATTTCTCTTATTTCTCTTATTTCTCTTATTTTCTTATTTTAATTATGAAAAAAGAATTGTCTAAAATATATAATCCTGCTGATTATGAAGATAAAATTTACCAGAAATGGGAGGAAAGTGGTTATTTTAATCCTGATAAATGCGTGGCAGATGGAATAACAGATAAAAATGCGCCAACTTACACAATTATTTTACCTCCTCCAAATATAACAGCTAAGTTGCACTTGGGGCATTCTGCTGTGTTAACTATTGAAGATTTAATGATTCGTTATCATAGAATGAAAGGCTATAAAACATTATGGGTGCCTGGTACTGATCATGCTGCTATTTCTACGCAAAATGTTGTTGAAAAAAAAATACTTAAAGAACAAGGATTAACTCGCCATAAATTAGGTAAAGAAAAATTTCTTGAAGAAGTTTGGAAATTTTTAAAACAAACTCAAGCAACTATTTTACAGCAAACTAGAAAAATGGGAGCTTCTTTGGATTGGTCTCGTGAGGCTTTTACTTTAGATGAACAAAGAAAAAAAGCAGTAGCAAAAATGTTTGTTGATATGTATAAAGCAGGGGTAATTTATAAAGGAGAAAGAATTGTAAATTGGTGTCCAAGATGTCATTCAACTTTAGCCGATGATGAAGTTGAATATAAAGAACAAAAAACAAATTTATATTTTTTTAAATATAGCAAAGATTTTCCTTTTGTTATTGCAACTACTCGACCAGAAACAAAATTAGGCGATACTGCTGTTGCAGTAAATCCAAAAGATGACAGATACAAAAAATATATTGGAAAAATTTATGAGGTAAATTTTTGTGGAGTTCTTTTAAAATTAAAAATTATTGCTGATCGTCATGTTGAAATGGAATTTGGCACAGGGGCTTTGGGTGTTACGCCTGCTCATTCTGCAGTTGATTGGCAAATGGCAGAAGAAAATAATTTAGAAATTATTAAAGTAATTAATGAAGACGGAAAAATATTAAAAGGATTTAATGAATTTTCAAATAAAACAGCGCTTGAAGCGCGGGAAATGATCGTTAAAAAATTAAAAGAACAAAATTTATTAGAAAAAGAAGAAGAGATAGAAAATAATTTATCAGTTTGTTATCGTTGTAATACTTCTATTGAGCCATTACCTTCAAAACAATGGTTTATTGCAGTTGATAAAAAAATAGATTTTTTAAATAACAAATCATTAAAAGAAAAAGCTATTGAAGTTGCAAAAAATGGAGAAATAAAATTTATTCCTGAAAGATTTTCAAAAAAATATTTAGATTGGATGGAAAATTTGCATGATTGGTGTATTTCGCGACAAATTTGGTTTGGACATCAAATTCCCGTTTGGTATAAAAAACAAGAAAACAAGAAGTCAAAAAATCAAGAAAACAAGAAATCAAGAAAACAAGAAAACAAAGATGAAATTTATGTCGGCGTTAAACCACCAGAAAATATTAATGAATCAGAATGGGTTCAAGATGAAGATGTTTTGGATACTTGGTTTTCTTCTGGGATGTGGACTTTTTCTACTTTGGGTTGGCCTGATAATTTTAAAGATGGAAAAAAAACAGGAGATTTGGCAAGATTTCATCCAATTCAAGTTTTAGAAACTGGTTATGAAATTTTAACATTATGGGTTTCACGAATGATTATGATGTCATTATTTGCTGTTCAAGAAATTCCTTTTAAAAATGTTTATTTGAATGGAATGATTTTAGATAAAAATGGCAAAAAAATGAGTAAGTCAAAAGGCAATGGGATTGATCCAATAGAAATGATTGAAAAATTTGGCACTGATGCTGTTCGTTTATCTTTACTAATTGGGAGTACTCCTGGAAATGATGCGCGATTAAGTGAAGAAAAAATTGCCAGTTATCGAAATTTTGTTAACAAATTATGGAATATAAGTAAATATGTAATTTTCAATTTTCTCCCGCATATTGCGGGATCAATTTTCAAT
>JAHITL010000101.1 GCA_018817545.1 Patescibacteria group bacterium | reverse complement strand
TGCGCTTTAAATTATGATCTTGACGGTGTGCTTATAGCTAGTCATTATGAACAAAAAATTATTAGCAAGCTAATTAAAAGTTTTAAATATTATTTTATCAGAGAATTACAACAAGAGTTAGGTAAAATTTTAATTTTATTTTTAAATGAGTTGTTTGATAAAAAAGAACAAAAAATTAATTTTCAAGAATGTTTAATTATTCCAGTTCCTTTATCTGCTTTTCGTAAGCGGTGGAGAGGATTTAATCAAGCGGAAATTTTAGCTTGTTTAGTTGCAAAAAATTTTAATTTAGAATTAAGTATTGATAAATTAATTAGAACTAAACATACCAAGCCACAGGTAAAATTAAATAAAAAACAAAGGGAAAATAATATTAAAGGTTGTTTTGACTGGTGTTCTAATAATTTAGAAGGTCGTCAGATTATTTTAGTTGATGATGTGGTTACTACAGGAGCAACTTTAAACGAGTGCGCTAAAGTTTTAAAATTACATGGTGCTAGCAAAGTCTGGGGTTTAGTTGTTGCTAATGGATAGGCTGAATAAGTTTACTCACATATTGAACTGCGGGGTAGGACAAAATAAATTAGATTAATATATTTTATTGATTTTTATTGACTCTTTTTTGTCATCTCGAACCCTGTAATCAGGGTGAGAGATCTATAATAGTTTTATTATCCAAAATGAGGTGAACTAATACATAGACTAATTAGGCTTGATAAAATTTAAACCTAATGTTATTATCAAAAAGAATTCTAAATTTTGTTATGTCTTCGTAGTGAAACGGATATCACGCTTGGCTTCGAACCAAGTAATCCAGGTTCGAATCCTGGCGAAGGCACTAATTAATCAATTAACAATTATCAATTACGAATTACGAATTAGCAATTCGTAATTGTATTAATTCGTAATTGATAATTCGTAATTGATAATTGTTTGGCGACGTAGCTCAGTTGGTTAGAGCGTAGCACTCATAACGCTAAGGTCAGTGGTTCAATTCCACTCGTCGCTACAAAAATGCACCGTTAGCTCAGTTGGTAGAGCAGCTCCCTCTTAAGGAGATTGTCGCAGGTTCAAATCCTGCACGGTGCACTGAGAATAAGATTTTAAAAGGGAGGAGAGGATATAATGGCTAGATTAATTGAGAAAAAGCAGCAAGGGCTTACGTTCTTTATAAAAGGAGGCGACTGCTGGCGTAAGATTTTTATAGATTTTACGGAGTCTATGGATTGTCAGAAGGTAAGAGTAGGTGATTACGAAAAATCTATTGAAGAGCTTCGTGTAATTTTACACGAAAGATTTAAAAAAGAGATTAAAGAAATTTTGCAAAAAAAGTTCATTAAGGAAATAAGTGGAATAATAGAAAAAGAGTTCGGGATTGAACATCTTTGGGGAAAAGTAATAGAAGATTTAATGGCAAAAAAAATAAAAGAGGTAGAGTTGAAGAATATTTATATTTTTCCTATTGGACTTTTTCTTGATCTAAAAGGTGAAATATTAGAGTTTATTCCTTTAAAGTTTAAAACAGTAATAGACTTAATAAGGGAGGGGAAAGTTATTACTAAAATTGAATCTAGTATAAATTAGCATCCTAGATATTTTAAATAATATCCCTCGTAGTTTTGTTTTAGAGATTTTTGATCTCTTTAGATAAAACTACGAGGCTTTTTAATTTAAAATTGTATTAATGTTCGCAAAAAAATCCATAGCCTGAGTGAAAACTATGGAGTTAATAAAGATTTATTTATTTGTAAATTTGTATTATTTTGAAAATTGTTTGAAAATTAGAAATTGAAAATTGAAAATTAACTTATGCTCTTTCAACATATTCTCCTGTGTCAGTATTAACTATTACCATTTCGCCTTCATTGATAAACATTGGAGCATTAATTTGAGCACCTGTTTCTAATTCAATAATTTTTGTAACATTTCCAGCTGAATTACCTTTAACTCCTGGTGGAGCGCTTGTAACTTTTAAAGTAATTTTGATTGGCAATTTCATAGCCACAGGGGATCCTTGAAAATAAAATATATCAACATCAGTACCTTCTTTTAAATAATTTATTTTATCCCCAACTTGTTCTATCGGAAGACCGAATTGTTCATAGGTTTCATTATTCATAAAACAAACTTCTGTGTCAGTTTTATATAAATAATTTGCCTTATTAGTCTCCGTTACTGCTTCATTGGCTTTATCATTGCCTTGAAAAGTTTTTTCTATAACATTGCCATTAATTAAATTTTTAAGTTTTGTTTTTAACACAGCACCACCCCGTCCCATTTTATGATGGTCGGCTTTAATAACAACAAAAGGCTCATTAGTAATTTCAATTAATTTGCCAATTTTGATTTCATTTAAACTTAGCATGTGATTATATTTTATTTACCTGTGAATGGCAATAAAGCCATAACTCGGGCGCATTTAACAGCTGATGCTAGTTTGTGTTGATGAGTAGTGCAGGTGCCTGTTCGTTTTTTTGACAAAATTTTTCCGAAAGAATTGATAAAACGACGTAAAAGTTGAGTGTCTTTATAATCAACATCATTAATATTGTTTAAACAAAAATAACATCGTTTTACTTTTTTTATTGTATTTTCCATGTGGGTATAATTATAGTTTTTTTTGAATTATAAATTGGTTTATTAAAAAGGTATATTTTCTACTCTAATTTCTTCTTCTGAATGATCAGTTTCGTTGTTTTCGATTGGTTCGTCAATATCAATTACAGGCTCGCTTGGCGCAACTGTTTGTCGATTAGGCATTACTTGATTATTTCCACCGCTTGCTCTGCTATCTAGCATAATCATATTTTCAGCAATAATTTCTGTGCGATATCTTTTAATTCCATCTTGGCCAGTCCAATCGCGAGTTTGTAAACGACCTTCTAGGTAGATTTTGGCGCCTTTTTTTAAATACTGTCCACAAATTTCTGATAATCTTCCCCATGCGACAATATTATGAAATTCAGCTTTTTCTTGTTTTTGTCCAGATTGATCTGTCCACATTAAACTAGTAGCTATAGAAAAAGAAGCGACTGATTTACCATTTGCGGTGTTTTTAATTTCGGGATCTCTTACTAAATTACCAATAATCATGGCTTTGTTCAAATTCATAAGATTGATTTATTTACTAATAGTTAAGATAGCTACTAGTAAAATTATTAATAAAAAAAATTATAATAAATCGTTTGTTTCTAAAATCTTATCTAATTTTTCATCAAGTTCTTTTAAATTAACTTCTGTTTTAATTTTTTTCTTAACTTCAGCTTTAATTTTTGCTTGATCTTCTACTGCTTTTTCTTCTTTTAAGCCTCTTGCTGCGATTTTGTCTGCGATTTTTTTATCTTTAGCAATTCTTTCAGCTGTTTTAATTTTTTTAACAACAACTTGATGTCTTAAGACATCGTTCATCATTCGTAAGTCTTTGTCAACTTGCGCTAATAATGAACCGGCTAAATCAAATTCTGCCAAAAAATAATAACCATAAGTGAAGCCTTTAATTGGGTAAATTAAACGTTTTTTACCCCAAACTTGATTAAAAGTAATTTTTCCACCTCTGTCCATAAGAACTTTATTTACTTTTGTTTCAATTAATTTAGCCTCATCTTCGCTATATTTATTAGCGATTATGTAAAGAATTTCATAATGAGGAATGGCTGATGATTTTACTTTAGACATAATGTTGTTTTGTTAACTTAAATAAAAAACCCCCAGATATTCTCTAGCGACTAGTGATAAGTCAACTCTGGGAGATGAGAATACCTTTAGTCACGCATTCGCGGGACTGCTTCCAAAAAATTTGGAGCATGGGAAAGGTTTTTTTAAACATGTTTAATTATGCTAGCACTTTAACATACGTTAAAAAAAAATGCAATAGAAAATTTATCTGCGATTTTTAATGTATTTTAATAAAAATAAAAAGAATAAAACTAAACTACTATAAAAAATAATTATTCTTTTTTCTAAAACGAAAATTAAAAAATCTGAGAATAGCCATCCAGCGATTTCTTTTTTTTCTTTTTTTCCTTCTATTAGCTTTTTAAATTGAGAAATTCCATCTTCTCTTTTTTCTTTTTCAAAAGAAAAAATTCTTTTTTTTATTTCTTTAGTTTTTTTTATTTCTGGAATTTTATTTTTTTCTTCTACTTTTAATTTTAATGCTTCTTCTTTTTTTTCAAGAAATGAATCAATCTCTTGAGGCACTTTTTTTATTAATGGAATTATTTTTTCTTGAGATTTTTTTATGCTTGGGATAAAACCCGATGATTTGTATGTAGAATAAATTTCTTTAAAAATATTTGAGTCTTCTGGCTTTGCGTCAATAGAGTCTTTTGTTTCATCTTTTTCAGTTTCTAATTTTAAACTATCTGGTTTTAAAATTTCTTGTTTTAGAATTGGTATTTCTTTAGAAATATTAGGATCTTTCGGTTTTGTGTCAATAGAATCTTTTACTCCGTCATTATCGCTGTCTGGATTTAGTGGATCTAAACCTAGCGCTATCTCTTCTTTATCTGACATTCCATCATTATCATCATCTTGATCTTCTTTATTTCCAATCCCATCTTTATCAGTGTCAATGTCAACATCAAGAGAATCAACTGAAGAATGGGAATTTTCTAAAGTTATGTTAACAAAGGTTCCGTCTTTTTTAGCAATTTTTGCTTCATTAATTTCGGCTAAAATAAAATGTTCTCCAGTAGAGACTTGCCAATCTATCCAAACAATTGCTCCTGGTCCTCCGCTAATCATTGAAAAATTATTAGAGCCAATTATTTTTTTATTATCATAAAATGTTATTTTTCCAATTACATCTTCTTTAGTGCTATTATTAACAATTGTATAAATTCTTATTGAGTCTCCATCAAAAAAAGGTGTTTTTGAATACCAAATATTTTTAGTTAGAAATCCTATATCTTTTATTTTCTCTTGAGCTATCGTGTTTGATGGAAATAAAAAAAATAAAAAAAATAAGAGAAATAAGAAAAATTTATATTTAATATCTAACATAGAAAAAAGTAAATAAAAAAACAAGAAAACACGAAAGGTCTGTCGCCGAATACCGTATTCGGCGACAGACCCATTAAACTCAATAACCCTATTAACCCCCCCTTATGGGGTATTTTGAGACAAACCTTATGAAGAGTAGTAAAAAATGATTATTTTTTTAAAATTGCTAAAGTGGTTTTTACTACTGTGTCAGGGTTTAGAGAAATGCTATCAATTCCGCAAGCAACTACGAATTTGGCAAAGTCTGGAAAGTCGCTTGGAGCTTGACCGCAGATACCAATTTTAACTTTATTTTTTTTAGCAACTTGTATTATTTGTTTAATTAAAGTTTTAACAGCTTGATTATTTTCATCATAAATATGGCTAACTAAAGAGCTATCGCGATCTACTCCCAATGTGAGTTGTGTCAAATCATTAGAGCCGATTGAAAAACCATCAAATAATTTTGCGAATTCTTCAGCTAAAATAACATTTGAAGGTATTTCTATCATACAATAAAGTTCAAAATTATTTTTGCCTTGTTCTAAGCCATTGTCTTTAATAATTTTTATAACTTTTTTAGCTTCTTCAATTGTTCTGCAAAAAGGCACCATCGCTTTTAAATTTGTTAATTTCATTTCTTCGCGAACTTTTTTAATTGCTTGGCATTCTAAAATAAATGCGCTTTTAAATTTTTCATCATAATAACGAGAAGCTCCACGCCATCCAATCATTGGATTGCCTTCAATCGGCTCGTATTCTGCTCCGCCAATTAAGTTTGCGTATTCATTGGTTTTAAAATCAGAAAATCTAATAATAACATCTTTGGGATAAAAAGCAGCTGCGATTGTTGCCATTCCTTCAGCTAATTTATCAACATAAAATTGTTTTTTATCTGTATAACCGATTGTTAGCTGATCAATTTGTTTTTTAGTTTTTGCGTCTTTTATTTTTGCATAATTTATTAAAGCTAATGGATGAATTTTTATTGAATCATTAATAATAAATTCTTCACGAGCTAAACCAACACCGTCATTAGGAATAAAAGAAGAAGCAAAAGCAATTTCAGGTGAACCAATATTCATCATAATTTTTGTTTTTGGACGTTGTAAATTTTTAATATTTGTTTTGTTAATTTTAAATGGTAATTTATCTTGATAAACAAATCCAGTGTCGCCTTCAGCGCAACTTACAGTTATTTCTTGGTTAGTAATAATTTTTTTACTGACATCATTTGTTCCAACTAAGCATGGGATTCCTAATTCGCGAGAAATAATTGCTGCATGACAAGTGCGACCGCCTTTGTCAGTAACAATAGCTGATGCGATTTTCATAATTGGTTCCCAGTCAGGATCAGTCATATCTGTTACTAAAATTTCACCTTGTTTGAATTTGCTAATATCTTTAATGTCCATAATTTTGTTGGCTTTTCCTGCTCCAATTCTACTGCCAACGCTGCGACCAGTTGTGATAATTTTTCCTTTTTTTTCTAAAACATATTCTTCAATAACGCTATAATCGCGGACTGAATGGATTGTTTCTGGTCTTGCTTGAATAATATAAAGTTGATTATCTAAACCATCTAATGCCCATTCAATATCCATAGGTCTGTTATAATGTTTTTCAATTTTTATTCCCCAATCTGCTAATTGAATGACATGTTTATCGCTGATTGATTGTTCTGTTTGATCATTTATTGCTACTTGAACATCGCGAACTGGTTTTTTGGGATCTGAGTTGTAAATCATTTTTATTTTTTTTCTGCTTAAAGAACGAGAAATAATAGCGCGAGTTGGTTTAAAAACATAAAATTCATCTGGATTAACTTTTCCTTGAACAATATTTTCGCCTAATCCATAAATAGAATTTATTAAAACAGTATTGGCAAAACCGCTTTCTGTGTCAATTGTGAACATTACGCCAGAAGAAGCAAGATCAGAGCGGACCATTTTTTGAATTCCTACTGATAATGAAATTTTAGAATAATCAAATCCTTTATCAACACGATAAGAGATTGCGCGATTAGTAAATAAAGAAGCAATGCATTTTTTTACAGCAATTAAAAGTTCAACTTCGCCTGAAATATTTAAATAACTTTCTTGTTGGCCAGCAAAAGATGCATTTGGTAAATCTTCAGCAGTCGCGCTTGAACGGACAGCTACATGCAAATTTTTTGTATTATAGAAATCAGACAATTTTTTATATGCATTAATTATTGCTGTCTCAAATTCTTTTGGCATTTGCGTTGCAATTATTAATTTGCGAACTGCATTTCCACGTTTTGCTAAATCAATGACATTTTTAGTGTCTAATTTGTTGAGAATTTTTTCAATTTTTTCTGTTAAATTAGTTGATGTTAAGAAAGAAGTATAAGCATCTGCTGTTGTTGCAAATCCATTAGGAATATTAATTCCAGTTTTTGTTAATTTGCTGTACATTTCGCCTAAAGAAGCGTTTTTGCCGCCAACTTGTGGCACATCTTTTATAGTAATTTGATCGAAAAATTTTGTAAAAATCATAATTTTTATTTTTTTTATTAAATTAAAATAATTTTTTGTTTTTTGCTCATTTAAAATAGAAAAAGGGCTTGGGATAAGGGAACTAAAGATTTAAGTTAATTTTTTTACTCCAATCATAAATGTAAGGAATCTTCCACCATTCGCCATTTTGAGCTTTAACAACGCCCATTACTGAAATTACTAATAGCGCTAGCATAAATAGTTGTCCAAAAAGAGGAATAAAAATTAAGATGCCTGCTATAATTTCCACAATAAATAAAACTAAACCTTGTTTGGCATGAAATTGAGCAAACTTGGAATCACGATTTCCTAAAAGCGGAACTAAACAAAGAATCCAAATATATGATAAAGCTGCCATATTTTTATTTTTTTCAATGTCAGCTGCATTAATATCAGCGGTTGTGTCATTATTTATTTTTTTACTTGGTCCTTTTGTTTTATTAATTGTCTCTTTTTTGTTAATTGTTTCTTTTGTTTTGTTGTTTGTTTTGTGATTTTGATTGGACATATTTTTAAATTTATATTAAGATTTTTTATAAGTTAGATATAGATTTTAGACATAGATTAATATAATAACATTGATAAATGTAGAATTAATAAATTTTAGATTTTAAAATAATTTTTAATTTTGTAATTTTTAAATAATTTTTAATTTTGTAATTTTAAAATAAATTTTTTTTGTCATCTCGAACTTTACAATTTCCCTTTTGTCATCCAGAGCCCTGTAATCTCTTTTTGTCATCTCGAACCCTGTAATCAGCGTGAGAGATTTGTTTCCTTTTTTAATAATAACATATCTTGTAATATTTTTCAAAATATAGTATAAAGAATTGTTCTTTTAATCGTTCTTTAAAAAAATTATTTGTTCTCTTGCATTATTGCGTAGCAGTTTTTTGGTTTAAATTATTTTTATTTTTGATCAATAAGTTGTTACGCAACTACAATTCATTAGAATTGTAAAAGTTTTTAGTTTATTTAAAGGGAGGGGGCAAGATGATGAGTGATTTATTCGGTTGCAATTCAAATGATTTGTTTGATCCGTTTAATTCTGGTAATTTAAAAAAGGAAGAAAAAGGAAATGATTACGAGCTAGAGCACTTTTCTTGTTTAATAGAGAAAGTGGAAAAGATGATAAAGCTTCTTGAAGAAGAAGTTTTAGGAGAAAAAATAGAAAAGAATTTTACAACGTGTGGCGTTTGTTCACACGCGATTCCGAAGACAGTAGAAAGAGGATATAATTTTGAATCAAGATGTTCTTTTTTTATTTTAAGTGGCATAAGTGAAGAAAAGGATGATGAAAATTTAAATTTTCTTAATACTTTTTGTTGGATAAAGAAAATAAGTAAGGAGTCCTTAGAAATAATAAGAAGGAACCTTGTACAAAAGCAAGGGATATTTTTACAGAAGAAAGAAGAGATTAAAAAAAGTCTCTCAACAAACTAACTAAATTGTTTTGTTAATTCGGATTATAGATTTTTTTTAGCTATATCCGAATTAACAAAACTCATTAATTAAAAGTGTAAATCTAAAATTATAAAATTTAAAATATAAAATCTATGACTTTAATTCCAACAGTTATTGAAAAAACAGGTCAAGGCGAACGAGCTTATGATATTTATTCTCGTTTATTAAAAGATAGAATTATTTTTTTAGGCGAGCCAGTAAGCGATCATGTCGCTAATATTGTAATTGCGCAACTTTTATTTTTAGATGCAGAAGAAAAAAATAAAGATATTAAATTTTATATTAATACTCCTGGTGGATCAGTAACGGCAGGTATGGCAATTTATGATACAATGCAATATGTAAAATCTGATATTTCAACTATTTGTGTAGGGATGGCTGCTTCTATGGGAGCAGTGCTTTTATCAGCGGGAGCTCATGGCAAAAGATTCTCTTTGCCTAATTCAGAGATATTAATCCATCAAGTTATGGGCGGTTTTGAAGGACAGGCATCTGATATTAAAATTCATTCTGAACATATTTTAAGAACAAGAGAAAAGTTAAATAAAGTTTTAGCAAAACACACTGGTCAACCAATTAGTGTAATTGGAAAAGATACTGATCGTGATTATTTTATGTCTGCCGAAGAAGCTGTTAAGTATGGCATAATTGATAAAGTTATTAGTAAATAATTAAATTCCGTCCTCTTTGTCATTCCCGTGAAAACGGGAATCCAGGAGTAAGAGGTAAGAAGATGAAAATTCTACAGTTAAAAATAGCACTGAAAAAATAGTTTATTTTAAAAAATATTAATAAACAAAAGATAATTTTATAGATAATTTTATATTGAGTGATTTATTTTGATATATTATAATAACATTTGTACGTTTAATCCTGGATTCCCGTTTTCACGGGAATGACAAAAAAAGAAACGGG
>JAHITL010000100.1 GCA_018817545.1 Patescibacteria group bacterium | reverse complement strand
CTGGTCCAACAGGCGGAGGCGTAAAAACGCACGGCACTATAACTGCTTTAGTTAATCCCAATTGAACAGGAAAACCAGCAGACGCTTCAACAGCCTTTTGCCAACGCCATGAAGAAATAATGCTTGGAAAAAAACAAATAAATAAAATTAAAATAATAATTCCAAAAATTAAAATATTTTTTTTCTTTTTATTAATCATAAATCTTATTTCTCTTATTTTTCTTATTTCTATTATATCAATAATAATAAAAAAACACAAAAACACAACCGAGAAAAGCGAATTTGGGTCGAGCAAATTATTAACACACTTTTCTTGAACCTCATACACGCTGCTAGGCGATGTATTTTGTGGCCTATCTTAGTGTCCACCGCACCTTCATTTCTAATTAACTGGCGACAGTCTTATTAAGGGATGAAAATTTGGGCGGAGGAAAATTGGCACTCCTTAAAGATTTAATTAACGCCAATTTTCCGTAGCCGGATAACGCTGTTATACGCTTCCGTTAGGAACGAGCCCGAGTGCAACGTTCAGCTGAAGGCTGATGGGCGAAGAGATTTTGTAGGTTTCCACAATAAAAGTTATTATATGTAATCCAATATACATTGTGAATTATTTTCCCGCATTACCCAACATCCACCCCAACAATCAGTTCTATGATTGCATATAAAACATTTTTTATCTTCTTCAATTATCCTCCTGTTTCTATATCTTTTGAAACCCTTTTTCCATATTTCCTCAAATGTTTCAGTTTGGATACGACCTTCCCTATAAAGATCAGTATCTGGTTGATCTGGGCAGCCTCTTACATGACCATCAACTCCAATGCAACAAGATAAAATTCCGATAGGGCACATTTTAGGAGTCCTTCTTATTTTTTTATCAAACTTGCCCAGATATGGGAAATTTTCTCCGATTTCAATATTAATCTCCTTCTTTGAATCAATTATAAAATTTATCAGTCGGTTAAACTGTTCTTTTGATAAGAATAATGAGGGGTTATTTTTTGCTTTCCCTACCGACATTACGGTTCCAATGTTCCATAAATCTATGTCCAATGAAATCAGTATACCTCTCAGTTGAGCCAAGCTATTTATGTTCTGAGGCATGACTGTTGTTGCCACACTTATTTTCGAATCTGAATGACTTTTCAGCAATTTTATTGCGTTAACAGCTTTACTAAAACTTTTAGGATTCTTTCTGATGGAGTTATGAATATCTTTTGTGCCGTCAATACTAATCTGAATCAAAGAAACATTTGCTTTCGAAATCGATTTTGCCTTATTTTCATCAATGTAATAGCCATTAGTGGCAAAACTGGTAATCAATCCTTTTTCATTGGCATAAGCTAATACCTCGATAAAATCTGCCCTTAGTAAGGGTTCACCGCCAGTGATTTGAAAATTCTTTACTCCGAACAATGACAGCTGACCAAGAATGTTTATGATTTCTTCTAAGCTCAGCTCTTTTTCATAATTTCCTTGAGAACCACAATGAATACAATCAAGATTACATCTTCTTGTAGAATCCCATACGACAGAAGTTGGGGAATTAATTTTGCCAAGTTGAAATAGAATACCAAAGTTTTTCAGGAAAAGTTCTTGCTTCAACTTAAACAGAGAATAATAAAAGCTCATACAACTCATTTCTTTGTTTTTTTGAAAGAGATTATAAGTAAAGCTAGAGCAGTGATAAAAAATAGGGCAGCTACTCCTAATAATTCCCAGATATAATATATGTAGCTACACTCTCTACCCGGTACATAAATTCTAGATAGCATACACTCACATAGGTATCCTTTCTGCCTGGAAAAATAACCTAATATACCACTTGATACAAATAAAATCGCAGAAATTATTCTCAATTTTATCTTCGACATTGACATTATTTTTGATTTTAATTCCGTTATTTGTAGCATCATAGTAACTTATACAAAGTTAAGATTGATAAATGTTTCGATTTGTATTGTGCGGAAAACATTAAACAAAACTTGCGCATAACTCGTTATTATACAAACTTTTTACTTGATAATATATAAAATTTATATATTATACAAACTTATGATATTTTTTATGTAAAGAGTTGTTTTAATGTTTTTATTATAACAAAAAAAATATAAACAAACAATAATCTAACTAATATCTATCGGAGCAATGTAATAATGTCCTAGTATAGCAAAATAAAAATGTTCTACTTGCTAATATTATGTCATTCTAGTTTAGATATAATTTATTAATTAATGACTTGTTGTCCGAAATGAACTGGACTAATACCTTTTCTTGAAAAATTTTCTGAAATAAAATATAATTAACTTATAGAAAAACTTAGAATTGTTAAATGTTACAACAAAGCCACTTAAATAAAAATTTGAAACTGATAATAAAATTAATTAATTTTAATTTAAGTTAATATTTTTAATTTTTATTTAAAATATAATTTATGAAAATTATTTATTTTATTTGTTTATTAAGTTTACTGTATGCTCAACCAGGATTAGCTACTAGTCTTGGTGATAAATTATCTGGCAAAATTTTATTGCAAGTAGAATCACACGGAGAAGCTTGGTATATAAATCAAGCTGATCAAAAAAGATATAGTTTAGGTAGACCTGCTGAGGCTTGGACAATTATGCGCAATTTAAGTTTTGGAATTACTAATGAAAATTTACTTAGAATACCAGTTGGCGTAATCAACGCTAATGCGCCAGATAATGACAAAGATGGTTTATCTAATAATCTAGAATCTGCATTAGGCACAAATCCTGATGATTCTGATTCTGATAAAGATAATTATGATGACTTAACTGAGCTAAAAAATAATTACGATCCTCTATGTCCAAATAGCATCCCATTACCGATAGATATTAATTTTACCAAACAACATTTAGGCAAAATCTTTTTACAAATAGAAAACAAAGGCGAAGCTTGGTATATTAATCCAACTGACAAAAAAAGATATTTTCTTGGCAGACCAGAAGATGCTTTTGCTGTTATGAAAAAATTAAGTTTAGGAATTACTAATAAAAACTTAAACAAAATACCAATTAAACAAACTGCTGATTTTAAATTAGAAACAAAAACAACAACTACAATTATCCAACAACCAGAAGTTCAATCAATTGATAACTTAACTATTATGGAACAAGCCGCAACAGCAATTAGAAATAACGATCAGACCAAAGCCAAATCTTTTTTTACTCCTAGTATGGAAAAAATTATTGAATATACTTTAAATTCTTTAAATCAAGAAAGCAGATTAATGTTAGCCAATATTCTCTCTGGCTCAAATCTAACAATCTCAACGCCTGAACAAAAAATTTATTCCACTAAAGTTTATTTT
>JAHITL010000099.1 GCA_018817545.1 Patescibacteria group bacterium | reverse complement strand
TTTAGCAACTCTTATTGCACCAATAAGACAAGACTTTTCACACATCCCACAACTAATGCATTTTTTATTATTAACAGCCACTGTTTTTCTTTTTTCATCCCAAAAAATTGCACCAACAGGACAAACCTTTATCCCGTTGCAATCCTTAGAATTATCACAAATTTTGAAATTTATTAAAACTGACATATTGTTTAATCATTTAATTTTTATTTTTTACAAAATAAAAAAACTAATTTAAATTTCCCAAACATCAAAAATTTTATATTCTCCAATCTTTTCTTCTTTTTTATCAATAGAAACAATAGAAAATTTAATATTTTTATAATTTTTTAAAAATATTTGATACTTTTTTTCTTTAAATTCTTTTGGATTAACTTTAACTTCATAAGCCTCTTTTTCATCGCAAACAAAATCAATTTCATTTTTTTGAATAGTTCGCCAAAATTTTAATAACTCTTCATCATATTTTTCTTTTAACTGACAAAAAACAGCATTCTCTAATAATCCACCCTTATCTTCTCTTATAATAAAACTATTAAAATTACGAATAAAAAAATTTCTTAAACCTAAATCATAAAAATATATTTTTGGCATTTTGCTTAATTCTTTTCTAATGTTTTTAAAAAATGGTCTTAAAAGACAAATATGAAAAGATTTTTGCATAACATAAAGATAATTGTCAATTGCTATTTTAGAAACCCCCAGTGTGCCTGACAATTCTGATGAATTAACTAAATTTCCTATTTGTGAAGACAATATTTTAAATAATCTGTAGAATATTTCTTCTTGTTTAATTCCAGATTCATAAATATCTTTTTTAATATAAGAAAAAGCGATCTCTCGCAAAAGATCTTCTTTTTCTTGAAGCGGAGCTAAAACAACACGAGGATAACCACCATAAACAATATATTCTTGATAATAAAAAGAAATTTTTTCCTTTTCTTTAAGACTTAGCTTTTGAAAATTTTTTTGAGACAATATATCCTCATTTTTAAATCGTAAAAATTCTTTAAAAGAAAGAGTAAAAACATAAAAGATTTTTTTTCTACCCGCCAAAGAATCTTTAAATTTTTTATCAATATAAAAAGCAGAGGATCCTGAGACTAAAAGCTTTATTTTTCCCTGATATTCATCGTAAAAATATTTTAAAAAATTTGAAGGATTCTTAAGATATTGTATTTCATCAATAAAAATATAGTTTTTTTTGTTTAAATCTATATTGAAAATTTTAAAAATATTTTTAGGAGATTGATTTAAAAGTTCTAAATATTCAAGCTCTTCTAAATTTAAAAAATAAATATTTTGTGTTTCTTTTTCTAAAATAAATTGCAGTTGCTTCAAAATAGTTGTTTTACCCGCTTGTCTTGGACCAACAAAAAGCATAATCTCGGGATTCGCAAGATATTTTTGCGCTTTAAGAGTAATGTCTCGAATAATGTTCATAAAAAGATAATTTTAAAACTTTTTTACTTCTAAATACATTTTATCAGATATTATACATTTGTCAAATACAAAATATCAGATAAATTTAAAAAATCTTGGCTAAACTAAAACGCACAAAGCCAGCTTTCTAAAAACCTAAAAAGCCAATTTATCTTTCATCCATTCTTCTAATTTTTCAATCTCTACTCTTTCCTGTTGCATTGTATCACGATCTCTTATTGTTACTTTTTTATCTTCTAAACTATCAAAATCAACAGTAACACAATACGGCGTGCCAATTTCATCTTGACGGCGATAACGTTTGCCGATGTTTCCGTTATCATCAAATTCACACATATAATTTATTTTTAAACTATCATAAATTTCTTTAGCTTTAGCCACTAATTCAGGTTTATTTTTTAATAATGGAAAAACAGCAATTTTAATTGGCGCCAAATTTTTATTAAATTTAAGAACCGTTCTTGTTTCGTCGTCAATTTTTTCTTCTGTAAAAGCATTATCAATAAACATAAAAAATAAACGATTCAATCCGACAGATGTTTCTGCAATATGTGGGATAAATTTTTCTTCTTTTTCTTGATCAAAATAAGTTAAATCAATGCCAGAAAATTTTGAATGCTGAGATAAATCCCAATCTCCGCGAGCATGAATTCCTTCCACCTCCTTAAATCCTCCCAATGATTCAAATTTATATTCGATGTCATAAGCCTCGGAGGCGTAGTGCGCGAGTTTTTCGTGTTTATACCAATTTAACTTTTCTTTTGGAATACCATATTCTAAATACCATTTCCATCTCAACTCTTTCCACATTTCATATTTTTCTTTCATTATTGATGGATGCAAAAAATATTGCATTTCCATTTGTTCAAATTCGCGAGTTCGAAAAATAAATTGGCGGGCGACAATTTCATTTCTAAAAGCCTTGCCAATTTGAGCAATACCAAATGGTAATTTAACACGCATGGAATCAACCGTATTTTTATAATTAAGATAAATACCGCCACAGGTTTCTGGCCTTAGATAAACAACATTTTCCTCGGATAATTCTTCTGTCGGCGAACCCAAATTTGATTTTACCATTAAAGAAAAAACGCGTGCTTGAGTTAAATCAGTTGAGCCACAAAATTGGCATTTTATTTTTTTTTCTTCGCGTAATTTATTAATTTGTTCATTAATAAATTCAATTGGTTGTTTGTCGGCGCTAATTCCATGTTCTTCTAAAATGTGATCGGCGCGCATTCTGTTCTTGCATTTACGACAATCAATTTGTGGATCCATAAAATTTCCCACATGTCCAGAGGCAATCCAAGTGGTTGGATGCATAAAAATTGCGCTATCCAAACCAATAATATCACTTCTTAATTGGACCATATGTTTCCACCAAGCATCGCGAATATTGTTTTTTAATAATGCGCCATAATGTCCATAGTCATAAATAGCCGCTAATCCACCGTAGATTTCCGAAGAGGGGAATACAAATCCGCGTCTTTTGCATAATGAAACAATTTTTTCCATTTTATTTTGTTCAATCATATTATTAAAATTTTTAATTTTATAATTTTATAATTTTTAAATAAACCTCAATAAAACTTTTATAACTTTTATCACTAAAAATCTTTTAGTAATAAATTTAATTTTTTACTATTTATTTTTTTTAGATAAGTCTTAATCTTTTTTTTATTTAATAAATCCATATTCATTTCTTCTATATCAAATTTAGCATAACCATTAAGAGATAAATAAGCTAAATCAAGAAAAGCTTTCTCTGGTTCAGCAATTAAATATTTATCTTTTATAATATATCCCCAATATAATTTTGGCTGAATATGTCGATAAATTATATTTTTTTCAGAAGCATTAAATTTTCTAGATCTTTTAGCCGTTGCAAGAGTTAAGCTATATGTTTTTTGACTTAAAATATTATAATATCCAAGAGCCCATTCAAAAGAAAAATAACTTGGATTATAAATTTCAATAGCAAATTTTTCCCAATTAATATCAGCCAAATCAAGACAATAATACCCTTTTAATAAAGGATTTATTTCACCAGCCTTAATCATTCGACTAATCACTACTCTCAAACTATTATCGTTTATTTTTGCAATTTTTCTCAAATCAGCAAAAGAAAAATAACTTTTTTTAATTTTATTTATTTGTTTTTTTAGTTCGATCATATAATTGATTTACTATTGGATAATATTTTTTTGGCAAAAAAACTTGAAGTTCGTTCTTAAATTCTCTTTCAGTATATTTTGGTAATTTCTTTGGTAATAAAAAATTTTCTCTTAATGTTTGTGCTATATACCATAAGTCAAATATGTCTCTACTTTTTTTTCGACCCAATAATGCTACTTCTTTCATTTTTTTTAATTCTACTAATGTTGGGACCAAAAGCAATGGTTCATTTATACTTAATGGGCTTTTTATTAAAGATAATTCAGTTTCTATTTTAATTTTATTAACTGGCTTATGAGCTTCAATTTTTATTGAAAAAGAATGTTTTAATTTGTCGTCATTAATATTTATTAATCCAAACATAGTTTGACGCTTATTTTTAATATCTTTTAATGTCCAATTGTTATGTTTTTTTGTTAAATTAATCGCAAAATTTTTAAATTCAAGAAAATTTATTTTTTTTATAACTAATAAATCTATGTCTTCGGAAAATCGTGGAGAATTATAAACAAGACGGATTGCAGTACCGCCGTAAAAAACAAGTTTAGCGCCCAATTTTGTTGTAGCTAATTCTGACAAAATTTCCATTTCTGCTTCTTCTCGTAAAATCTGCTCTCTAGAAATTCCAATATTTTTTATATAGTCATTCAATGTTTTTTCATTCATATTAATGATACACCATTATTAATATTTTTGTTAATAATATCGTATCATTAATATTAATTATTAACAAGTATTTTTTTCATTTTATTTTGTTCAATCATATAATTTTAATTTTATAATTTTTAAATAAACCTCAACAAAACTTTTATAATTTTTCTATTATTCTTCTAACTTTCAACTTTAAACTTTCAACTTTAAACTTTTTACATGTCTCCAAACATACCAAACTCCACATAATAATATAATTATTACTATCACAAAATCAAACTTATGAAAATAAACTCCTAAAGCATCCCAATGGTCGCCTAATTTCTTGCCTAAATAAGCCAATCCTAAACACCATGGTAAAGAGCCGAGAAAAGTATAAATAATAAATTTATTAAAATTCATTTTTGCAATTCCTGCTGGCAATGAAATAAAAGTGCGAACAACTGGCAAAAGACGAGAGAAAAAAATCGCTAATGAACCATATTTATTAAAAAAATTATCAGCTATATCTAAATCGTGATGAGAAATCAAAATATATTTTCCATATTTCTCTATAAATTTTCTCCCACCCCAAATACCAACTGCGTAAGCTATCACAGAACCAATAACACAACCCAAAGCGCCTGCTAAAGCAACACCCCATAAACTAAATTTTCCTGTCGCGACTAAAAATCCTGCAAAAGGCATAATAATTTCAGATGGCAAAGGAATACAAGCGCTCTCAATCGCCATCATAGCGCCAACGCCTAGATAACCTAAAGATGAAATACCGTTAATTATAAATTGTGTCACAACGTTAATAATTGCTTCTAGCATAGTAATAATTTTCAATTTTCAATTTTGTAATTTTTAAATAATAACAAAATATTTAAATTTTTAAATAAATTAATTTCTACATTTCCTCCACCACTTCAATTCCTAACAATTCAAGTCCATTAACTACCACCTGCCTTACTGTCATAATCAACGCTAATCTAGCTTGCATAATTTCTTCTTCAGTTTTTAATATCTGTACACTATGATAATAATCATTAAACTCTTGCGCTAATTCAAACAAATATTTAGCAATTTCGCTTGGATCATAATTTTCCCCAGCAATTTTAATAATCTCAGGATATTTAGCAAGTTTTATAATTAAAAAATGTTCTTTGATATCTTTCAAATTATCTAAAACTACTTCTGACTTTATAGACTTTTGACTTTCAACTTTCGACTTACTTATTATACTATTTATTCTCGCTACAGTATATTGCAAATATGCGGAAGTAAACCCATCAAATCGCAAAGCTTGTTCAATATCAAAAGTAATGACTTTATCAGCGCTTACTTTTATCATTTCAAATTTTAAAGCGCCAATTACAATTTTTTTAGCAATATTATTAACCTTTTCTTCATTCCAATCTTCATGTCGCTTTTTAATTTCCAACACAACTTTTTCTAAAGCTTGCTCATATAAATCCTCATAAGTTATAACTTTTCCTGTTCGTGAAGACATCATTCCTTCTGGTAATTTTACAAATTCATAACTCAAATGTTTCATTTCTTGCTTAAATCCTAATAATTCCAAAATTTTAAACAATTGCCTAAAATACAAACTCTGTCTAGTATCAACAACATAAATTGATTTATTTATCTTACACTTTTTAAATTTTTCTATAGCTAAAGGCAAATCAGCTACTGGATATAATGCGGTGCCATCACTTCGCAATATCACCATAACGCCCAAATCATATTTTTGCAGATCAGCGATAACCGCTCCTTCACTTTTAACTAAAAAACGTTTTGTATAAAGCTGTCCGACTAAATCCAATCCTCGATCAATAAATTCACTTTCATAAAAAATTTGATCAAATTTTATTTTCAATTCATCATAAATTTTAGCTAAACCATCTATGCTCCATTGTCTAGTTTCTTGCCATAATTCATAATCAGATCCTTGTTTGCTTTCAATATTTTTCATAATTAAATCAACAGCTGTTTTATTTTCTTTATTTTTCTCTAACTCTTCACAAGCTCGTACATAAATTTTTCCCAAAAAATACCCTTTATTTTTTTCCTCCACAAAGGGAATTAGAGGAATTATATTTGATTTTTCTTCTTTTAAAAAAGTCTGATAAGCCCAAATCGTTTTAGCTACATGAATACCAAAATCATTAATATATGAAACAGAAGTTGTTTTATAACCGTTAGCTAATAAAATTTTAGCAACAGCATCTCCATAACAAATATTTCTTAAATGACCAACATGATATTCTTTATGAGTATTAACATTTGAATATTCAATCATCACTTTTTCTTTATTCCCAAAACTATTTAATCCATAAAATTGTTTAGTACTTAAAATTTCCTCAATAATAGTTGTTGCTAATTTTGATTTATCTAAAATAAAATTCAAATAAGGCCCAATAGCTTTTGTTGTTAAAATAATATTATCTAATTTAATTTTCGAAGTTAAAAATTCCGCCATTTCCACTGATGTTTTTTTAAATTCTTTAGCCAACTCAAAACAAGGCAAACTTAAATCACCAAAATTTTGATTAGGTGGATAAATTAAATTAATTGCCTCAACAATATCTTTTTTTACTATTTTATTTATTGCGTCAGCAATATCCTGTTTTATTTTTTCTATTTGAGGTCTTTCAAATAAAATGGCTTTATTTTGCATATTACTAATAAATTACTTTTTTACTTAAATTAATTGTTAATTCCAAGCACCATCAAGATTCAATAAATATAAATTTAAGTATAGCAAATTTCAAATTTTTGTAAATTTTACGGCGACAAGCTCTTTTGTATCCAACGACAGCTCCTTATAATAAGAAACTCAATCCTATGTCAGAGATTGAGTTTCTAAATCACAAATTTTTTTTCAAAAACAAGTCATTATTCAGCTATTGGATTGATTGTTGCAGGATTAACTATTTCAACTACTGCTGGTGCGATAGGACTTTCCGTTGTTTCTATTTTAGCCTCTGTTGTAGTTTTTGTCGTATTTTTAATTTCTACTGCATCACATTTGCCTTTTACTTTTACCCACTCACCATTTTCAATCCATGAACAATAAGAATCGTTAGTAGCTTTATCTATCATTTGCAATTCTGTTGTTTCTACTTGTTTAGTGGCAATCTTCTCAGCAACAATCTCTCTAACCTTCGCAACTCCATTTTCCACAACAAGTCCTAATGAAGAAAGAGCCTGTTTTATTTTATCAACAAAACTATCTAAAATTCCTAAATCTTCGTTGTTAGTTTGTGTTTCATTATTAACAAGAG
>JAHITL010000098.1 GCA_018817545.1 Patescibacteria group bacterium | reverse complement strand
TTAAACAAATATTAAAATGGATTGATGAAAAATAATTAAAAATAATCAACAATTGTTATGATTTTTAATAAACCCACAATTAAAGTTTTATTTCTTTCAGCTGAAGTTGCTCCTTTAGCTAAAGTTGGTGGATTGGGAGATGTTGCTGGGGCTTTGCCAATAGCTTTGGCTAAATTAGGAGTTGATATTAGAATCTGTTTGCCTTTTTATGGTTTAATTGATCGAAAAAAATATTCTGCTAAAAAAATAATTAATGGTTTATCAGTATCAATCAGTAATAAAAATAAATTAATTAATGTTTGGCAAACTTTTTTACCTAAAACAAAAATTCCAGTTTATTTAATAGAGCATAGTTTTTTTAAAGGCGAAAAAATATATTCTGGAGGCAGATTAATGTTAAATAATAAGTATACTAGAAAAATAGATGATTTAAAAAAATTCACTTTTTTTACTAGAACAGTTTTAGAAGTAACCAGAAAATTAAATTTTCAACCAGACGTTATTCATACTAATGATTGGCATGTTGCTTTGACTGCTGATTTTATTAAAACATTAAATAGTAAAGATGATTTTTTTGTTAATACAAAAACTCTTTACACTATTCATAATTTAGCTAATCAGGGAATAACTAAACCTAATATTATAAATTTTGCTAAGATTAATAAAAGTTTGCCAATTGTAAAAGTTGATAGTCAAGATGGAGATGTAAATTTTATGGTTCAAGGCATTTTAGGATCAAATTTAGTTAATACTGTTAGCCCAACCTATGCTAAAGAAATTTTAACTCATTATCAAGGAGCAGAATTAGATAATATATTAATAAAAAGAAAGAAAGATCTTTATGGAATTTTAAATGGTATTGATACTGATTTTTTTAATCCAGAAAAAGATAATTTAATTAAACAAAAATATTCATTAAAAAATTTAAAACAAAAAACTATAAATAAGCTAGCTTTGCAAAAACAACTTGGTTTGCCAGTAGATAAAGATATTGCTTTAGTCGGTTTAATCTCTCGTTTTGTTTGGCAAAAAGGCTTAGATTTATTCAATGAAGATTTTAGTAAATTAAATTGTCAATTTGTTTTTTTAGGGACTGGACAAAAAGAATATGAAAAAATATTAAAAGATTTGGCTAAGAAATATCCAAAAAAATTTAGCGTTCAACTTGCTTTTGATGAAAAATTAGCGCATTTAATTTATGCTGGCGCAGATATTTTTCTAATGCCATCACGTTTTGAGCCATGTGGATTAGGTCAATTAATAGCTATGCGTTATGGCACAGTGCCTGTTGTTAGAGCAACAGGAGGTTTAGCTGATACTGTAAAAGAAGTTAAAAGTGGTGGAGGGACTGGGTTTGTTTTTGATAAATATTCTTCAGAAGCATTTTATCAAAAATTAAACGAAGCTTTAACTGTTTTTTATAAAAAACAACAACTTTGGCGTCAAATACAAAAAACAGGAATGAAACAAGATTTTTCTTGGGATAAATCAGCTAAAAAATATTTTGAGTTGTATAAAAAGTTAATAAAATAAAATTTTTTAGATAATTTATTTAATAATTAAAAATTTTTACTATCTTGAAAAAAATTAGGATTTAGTTTTAATAAAAATTCTTCGCAAGGCAAACATAATATTCCATTTTTTTTAATTCGCTCTTCGCCTCTATAAAGAAAAAAGGCTTTACTTTCAGGATAATCTATTTTAAATGTTTTTAATGCGCGCAAATCTTCCAATCGAACTTTAGCGCTATTTTTAACTTCAATTGCCCAAAATATTTTCTCTCCATAAACAATAAAATCAACCTCTGAGCCAGATTTAGTTCTCCAAAAATAAATTTTATTTTTTTCTCCTTGATATGAATTCCAAGCCATCAGATGTTGAAAAATAAGCCCTTCAAGAGCAGGTCCTTCAATTTCTTCTGGCTTATCTAATACTCCTAATGGTCTTAATGAACGAAACACTCCTACATCAAAATAATAAAATTTTGAATGAGAAATAATTGCTCTTTTTGCTTTTTTTGCAAACACAGGAATACGATGCGCCAATAATAAATCTTCTAAAATTGTTATATAACCCTCAACTGTTTTTCTTTCAACTTCACATTCGCGAGCAATATTGCTTGTATTAAGTATTGATCCATGAGAAAAACTAATCGCCTCAAGAAATCTTGAAAAATTACCTATATTTCTAACTAATCCTTCCATTTGCACTTCCTCGCGCACATATAAAGCAATATAAGATTTAAGCGTGTCTAACGGTTTATTTGCTGATACTATTAATGGCAACAATCCTGTAGTTAAAATGTTTTTTAGATTAAATTTTTTACCCAACTCTGTTGCTATAAAAGGATACAATGTTTTTTTTAATAACCTTCCCGCAAGTAAATTTACTCCAGTTTTTTTTAATTTTCGCGAGCTCGAACCTGTTAAAATAAATTGTTTATTTATTTTTTTTTCTATTAGAAAATGAACAACGTTTAAAAGTTCAGGTATTTTCTGAATTTCATCAATAATAATTGTTTTTTTTTGGAGATGAGCAAAAACAATTTCCTTTAAACGTTCTGGCTTACTACTATAAGAACGAAAAATATCCGGCTCAAGTAAATCTATCCAAAGAGCGTTCGGATAGATTTGTTTAAGCAAAGTTGATTTTCCCGTTCCACGCGGTCCAAAAAGAAAAAAACTTTGCTTTGGCATTTTAAATAATCTTGGTATTAGTTTTTCCATATTAAGTCCAAAAATGGAATTATTATTTCCAATAATAACAAAATTTTAATTAATGTCAATAGATAGCACC
>JAHITL010000097.1 GCA_018817545.1 Patescibacteria group bacterium | reverse complement strand
GTTTCAGTTTTTTCATTAGACATAGATTTAAATATTGATATTATGGAATTTATGATAACATAGTTGCCATAAATTTTGAATACCAGACATTAGTTTTCCATATACCTACCAGTTCAGTATAGCTAGGACTAATCAAACATCATAAATAGAAGTCATTTTATTTATTATTTTAATTAAATCTGGAATAGAAAAAAAATATACTTTTTTCACTCCCCCTCCTTATTAAAAAAATTAAAAAAATATTTTAGCTTTTAGGGTTTATATTTAATTTAATTTACTTTTTGTTGTTTGTCAATGGTTTTTATGGTAGTTTATAGTGAGTAGATGAGTCTGTAAATCAAAGCTAAAAAGCTGTTTTTTGTATTTTCTAACAGCTAAAAGCTAATAGCTATTTTTTTTATGTTTAAACTATTAAAAAAATCAAAAATATCAAATGCTCGTTTGGGATTAATAAAAACTGCTCATGGAAATATTGAAACCCCTTTTTTTATGCCAGATGCTACTAGAGCTGTTATTAAGAATTTAAGCAATGAAGATTTGTTTGCTTTAGGATTAGATGCTTTTGTTGTTAATACTTATCATCTTTTTTTGCAACCGGGGATGGATATAATAAAAAAAAGTGGCGGAGTGCATAATTTTATGGATTGGCAACATCCAATTTTGTCGGATAGCGGAGGTTATCAGGTTTTTTCTTTGATTCATAAAAATAAAAATAATGGTCAAATTACTGATGATAAAGTTATTTTTAAATCTCCATTAAATGGAGCAAGACATGAATTAACTCCAGAAAAATCTATTCAAATTCAGTTTACTTTAGGTGTTGATATGATGGTTGTTCTAGATGATTGTCCACCAAATAATTACACAGATAGTCAAATTAGCCAAGCTGTTAATAGAACTGTTGCATGGGCTAAACGTTGTTCAATAGAATTTAATAAGCAAATTAAAAAACGTTGTTTGGTTGGAAAAAAACAACCGATGTTGTTTGCAGTTATTCAAGGTGGCGATAATAAAAAATTGCGTCAATTATGCGCAAAAGAATTAACTAAATTGGGTTTTGATGGTTATGGTTTTTATTGATAGTGACGGAAAATTTTTAAAAGATGCTTTGCAATTTACGGCAGATTCAATACCAGAAAATAAATTGCGTTTTGGTTTAGGAATTGGTTCACCAGAAGACATTGTTAATTGTGTGCGAATGGGTTGGGATATGTTTGATTGTGTTATTCCAACTCGCGAAGGTTGTCATGGCAGATTATTTTATCCCTCATTTCCAGTCTTTCTCCCGCTCTTAGTGTCCGCAGGAAAAGAGGGGGCGAGGGCTTTTTATAAAACAATAAATTTAACTAACGCAAAATTTGCTAAAGATTTTTCGCTAATAAATGAAAATAGCAAATTAACAATGTTAAAAAAATATTCAAAAGCTTATCTTCATCATTTATTTAAAATTAATGACCCACTAGCAGGACATTTAGCAAGTTTAAATAATTTGGAGTTTTATCTTGAATTAATGAAGAATATTAGATTAGCAATTTTAGAGGGTAAAATTTAAAAATTAGAAAATTAATTTTTCGTTTTTTTTGTTAACCATCTACTGAGTAGCTTCGCTATCTGATATTTTATTTTCTAGTATTTCTATTATCTCTTTTGGATCGCATTTTACAGTAAGGGTAAATTGTTTTTGATTTGGTCTAGTGATTGTTATTGCATCTCCATTTTCTTCTACAGTATAACCGTATAGACTTTTAGCTTTTTCTATGAGTAATTGTGCATATACTTTTTCTAACTCTTCTATTAGTTTTTCTGGCTTTACGGAAGAACTAAAAAAAGTTTCTTTTTCTTTTGGACCAACGATTATTAATCCGCTGGAATCCTCAGTTACACGATATTCTTGTTGTTTAGCGGATGTAATTTTAGTTTTAAGTGTTTGTATATATTCTGATTTTTTTTCCTCTACTGTTTGAACTGGCTTAAGTTAATTTTCTAGGGTTTTTTAGGGCATGAATTCTTTAAAATTTGACAAATCATTTTGTATCTATTTTTTCGATTTATGCCTCTATGAATCCGCAATAAATTTTTTAAAGTTGTATTGCTACCGTCAATT